>CBEVZO010000053.1:0-10965 GCA_965554365.1 uncultured Anaerolineae bacterium | reverse complement strand
CGCGTCAGGGGAGGGGCTAACCTCAAACCAGTTGCCCCAAGATTGAAATGCACCCAGCGTGTACGCGTTACCCGGTTTTTTGCGTTGTGGTAGGGGCAGCATGTGGGGCCGTGTGGCTGACTGGCGTCCGACAACTGCCTGACAGCGTCCTGACAACCCTCTAATAGGCTGCAACGCTAAGCGGTTTTGCACGTAGAATACAGTAGTGGCGGCCTGCGGGGGCGTCACGACTATCGACAGGGTGTTATGTGTTTAGGAGAGGGCTGAACCTGATGAAGCAATTTGTGCGTTTAATGTCTACCATGATGCTTGTGCTGGTGGTATTGGTAGGCGCTGTGCTGCCTGTCGCGGCCCAAGATGGCCCTACAGGTGTGAATTGCAACGGTCTGAGTGCTGAAGATTGCCAGATGTTGACCGATGCTACCGCTGCGCTGGCGACCATGGCGTCGTTCACTGTGCCCAACTGGTCGTTTGGCCTGGATATCGCCGTCGGCGCAGAAGCGATGAACTTGTCGGGCAACGGCTCGGCACGGTTGGTGATCCCCGATGCGTTGATCGCTTTGCTGAGTGACGTGCCCACCGACGAGATGGATATGGACACGCTGACGGCGTTCTACCAGATGATTACCACCGACCTGATACTGAATGTGGTGGACGATATGGGCGGCGAGTTGGTGGTCGATCACCTCAAAATCATGGTTCCGGGTGAAGCACCAGTGAATCTCAGCGGGTTGCAGATCATGTACAAAGATCACGGCGTGTATCTGCACATGGCCTCGCCGACAGGCGCGGACGCGTGGTTTGGTGAAACATTCGAGATCACCCCAGAGATGATCGCGGAGCTTGAGGCGGGTGTGGCGGAACTCCAGGCCGAGGTAACAGCAGGCATAGTGGACCCCGAACTCACCGATGCGCTCGACCAATTGGACGACCTCACCGCCTTGATGATGCCGTTGGTTGATCTGGTTGATGCCCACACGACGACTGTGCGTGGCGCGGACGTGGAAATGATGGGTCAGACGATGGCTCCCTTCACGACTACGGTGGATGTGATGGGTATTCTGAGCGATCCCACGTTGGCGGCGGCGTTGATCCGCATCATCGAAGACCCGATGCTGAACGAGGCGGCGGGCGACGAGCTGGAAGACCTGGGTCTCAACGAGGCGCAGTTGCAGTTCGCGCTGGCGCTGGTGGCGACCGTGTTCAAGGAAGCCACGATCAGCAGCACGACGGTGGTGGGCGTGGACGATGGTCTGGTACATCAGATCGGCATGGACTTGATTGCGGATCTGGACCTGGCAATCCTCGGTGATCCGTCAATGCCCGGCGCGCAGATCAACATGGGCTACGAGATGACGTTCGACGCGATCAACAGCACCACGCTCGACGATCTGGCTGCTCCGGCGACGTATCATAGCATGGACATGGTTGATAGTTTCTTGATGGGCGACCCCGGCATGATCGACGCGACAGTGGCGCTCGGTGACACCTACAGCGGGGAGATGGGCTACGATGGTGCTGAGCATATGCTCGCGCTGCCGTTGGCGACGGGGGATGCCGTCATGCTGACGCTGACCTCGGGCGATTATCCCTACGTGGACATCTACGCCCCGGATGGGTTTGTCGTGGGCGAATACGACACCTACTACGATGCTGAGATGGTGTTCACCGCAGCGCAGGACGGCACGTATATCGTCGTCGTCAAGTCATCCTGGGATATGAGCTACGATCTGGCGATTGCCGCGCAGTAAACACGTCGCGCGCGTAACGCTGCAATACGTTACAACACGTATGTTTCCGGCTCGCCATGATATTCTGTGGCGGGCCGGTTGTGTTATAGGAATGCCCCGTCCACTTAAAAACATCAGATGATCACACCTCTGCGCCGAAGCACCCCCTAGAATCGTGAGTTTTGTCAAAAGCGCGGACGCTGATTCGTGGGTATAATCAGCGTGGCATATCCTATGCCTCGTGTCGCGGCTCCGTCGCGCGCTGTTACTTAGTCTTACACTCTCGACTGCTCAGCCGGAAAGCTGCCCCGTGCATTGAGCGTCGTATTGCTTGCGTGTGGGCAGCGTTGTTAACCACTGGAGGAGTCTTTCCTATGTTACGCATTGGTGTGCTTACGGGTGGCGGCGATGTGCCGGGCCTGAACCCTTGCATCAAGCAGATCGTCTATCGCGCCGAAGATGCGGGTCATCAGGTGGTCGGCATCCGGCGCGGCTGGGCCGGTCTGTTGGACTACGACCTCAATGAGACCGACAAAAAGGTGATTAAGAAATGGATCATGCCGCTGGATAAGCAGCGCGTCCGTACAGTGGACCGCACCGGGGGCACGTTCCTGCATACGTCGCGGACCAATCCGCAGAACGTGCTGGCCGACCGGGTCCCGCCGCACCTCGCGGAGATGGAAGTTGAGTACCACACTGACAAGCGCGGGCGTGAAGTGGGCGACTACACCGAGCATATCCTGAAGGTACTGGAAAAGCTCGGCCTGGATGTGCTGATCCCCATCGGCGGTGATGACACGCTTAGCTACGGCGAGCGGATGCACCGCGAGGGCGTCAAGACTGTGGCGATCCCCAAGACGATGGACAACGACGTTTACGGGACCGACTATTGCATCGGCTTCAGCACCGCCGTGACGCGCTCGGTTGATTTCATCCACAACCTGCGTACCAGTACGGGTTCCCACGAGCGTATCGCGATTGTGGAACTTTTCGGGCGCAACTCCGGCGAAACGTCGCTGATCGCGGCGTATCTCGCGGGTGTGGATCGCGCGATCATCTCCGAAGTGCCGTTCGACGTGGAACGACTCGCGGAATTGATCATGACCGACAAGAAACTGAACCCCAGCAACTACGCGATGCTGACCGTCTCTGAGGGCGCAAGCCCGACTGAGGGCGAGGTCATGGAAACCGGCGAAGCGGATGCTTACGGACACAAAAAGCTGGGCGGCATTGGGCAGTTCATGGGTGACCGGCTCAAGGAATTCACCGGCGAGCATATGATCTACCAGCAAGTCGCGTATCTCATGCGCTCCGGCGCGCCGGACTCGCTCGATCTGATGGTCGCGGCGAACTTCGCGCAGATGGCGATGAGCCTGGTCGAGCAGGGCCGCTTTGGGCGTATGGTCGCGTTGCAGCGCGGTCTCTACACTGACATCAACCTCAGCACGATCATGCAGGGTGTCAAGCGCGTGAACGTCGCGGAACTCTACGACGTGGAGCAGTACCGTCCGAAGGTGCGCCACGTCTTCGGGATGCCGATGTTCCTGATGTAGGACGCGCGGCACGAACAAGTTATTTCGCAGGGGCGGCAGGTGTCGCCCCTGTTGTGTACCTCACCCCTAAATCCCCTCTCCACGCGCAGAGAGGGGACTTTGCAGTGCGGTTTTCTCCCCCTCTCCGCCTGCGGGGAGGGGGTTAGGGGGAGGGGTCAACCCCGCAATTGGCGCACACGCGTAATATCGTGGCATAATGGGCGTGGTCCGAGATCGCGCGCACACCACACGAGTACACTATGTCCACTTCTGATCCGCTGGTCTTCATCAGTTACGCTCGCCACGACGGTTGCGGCGCCGCCGAACGTCTTGACGATGTGCTGCCCGATCACGGATTCCGCACATGGCGCGACGTGCGCGGTATCGACCCCGCGAAGGATTTCACCGGCGAACTCGAACAGGCAATTCGCGCGTCGCAGTACATGGTTGCGTGCATCACGCCGGACGTGGTGCGGCGTGGCGACAGCTTCGTGCGGCGCGAGATTCAGTATGCGCTGATGGAGCAGAAGCCGGTGATCGTGGCGCGCTTTGTGGACGTGACGCCGCCGATCCATGTGGTCAACAACTCCTACGTCGATTTCTTCGGCTGCGCGTGGGACGTGGCACAGTCGGAACTCGTGACGCAGCTCCGCAAGACGCCCGCCGCGCTCCCGACGACTATTCCCCCACACGACGATTTCCGCCCCTATGTTGAGTGGCTCTACAAACGTATGGTGCGTTTTCTCGATCAAGCGGTAATCCGCCTGATCGATATCGATATGGAAGCCGATCCCGACAAAGTGCAGCCTCCGCCACGCCGCACACTGGTGCGCGATATCTTCGATCAGCGTTATGCACATCCCGGCGCACCGCCCACCGCCGAATCTCCCTCCCTGTCAACGGGGAGGGCTGGGGTGGGGTCTCTGCCTGCGGGAGAGGGCGATCCACCGCCGGAATTCACCACGTTCCAGGACGCATTCGAGCATTACAATGGGCGCGTGCTGTTGCTCGGAGAACCGGGCGCGGGCAAGTCCGTCACGCTGATGGCACACGCCCGTGATGCTGCCGCCGCCCGCCTGGAAGACCCGACCGCACCGTTGCCCCTCTTCGGCGTGATCCCTACCTGGGACGCGGAGAAACAGACCCCGTTTGCGGAGTGGTTGGCGAATACCTACCCCGATCATCTGCGCGTAGATGCCCTGCAACACGCAATCGACGCGGGCGGGGCGCTGCTGCTGCTCGATGGGTTGGACGAACTCGGCGGGGAACGTGAAGACCCGCGCACGAAAGAGCGTTACGATCCGCGTGTGCGGTTTTTGGCGCGGATTCCTGCGGAAAACCGCGTCGTCGTGTCCTGCCGCGTGGAGGACTACGCGCAGATCGACACACGGGCCGCACTGGCGGGCGCGGTGACGCTGCAACCACTCACCGACGGCCAAATCCGCGCCTATCTGGCGCACGATCCCGATCTGCTCGCCGCTGTTATGCGCGATCGCGAGTTGAAACAAATGGTGCGATCGCCACTGATCATGAGCCTGTTCGCCTTCGCCTACCGCGATCAAGGTGACGAAGCCGAGAAGTTGCGCGATTTGAGCGAAAGCCCGCACACGCTGCGCAAGGCGATCTTCACGCGCTATGTGCAGCAGCGCTATGAGTGGGAAGTCCGCCGCAGCCCAGAGCCGCTGCCCATCACACTGGAGGAGATTTACGCGGTGTTGGGGGTTGTGGCGGCGGGGAATATGATGCGAGGACCTTTAACCAAAGAAAATGTGTTGCCCTACCATGATTTTGTGGCGGGGTTGGCACACTTGCACTGGCCCCGATGGACAAGATTGGTTTGGATACGTTTGCAATGGAGGCCCCAGCATACTCGGGCGGGAAAGTTCATTGGATTTGTGGAACGACTGAATCTTATTTCCGCATTCGGACATGACGCATTCGGAGATGATATATTCAGATTCACACACCTTTTGCTGCTGCCCCATTTTGCCAAAGCTGATTGGGTAATCAGTGTGCTGCGCTATGGGGATCGGTGGAAGCGTAGGAGAGCAGCAGCAGCCTTGAGGCAGTTTAGTGACGCTCGAGCTATCAGACCGTTGATCGTTGCACTTCGTGATAAGGATAAGGTTGTCCGTACAGATGCTGTGTTAGCGCTGGGGCAACTTGGCGACACTCGAGCTGTCAGACCGTTGATCGTTGCACTTCGTGATAAGGATGAGGTTGTCCGCGTTAATGCTGCCAAGGTGTTAGGACAACTTGGTGATGTGCGAGCCATTAGACCGTTGATTTCTACGGATGGCAATATAATTTCTGCGGATGGCAATATAATAAGGGGTGCCGCCGAAGCGCTGGTTCAGTTTGGTGCACGAGCAGTCGAGCCGCTGATCGTCGCGCTCCGTGATAAGGATGAGGTTGTCCGTTTTGATGCCATCATGGTGTTAGGACAACTTAGCGATGTGCGGGCCGTTGGACCCTTGATTACCGCGCTCCGCGATAACGGAAGCTGGGTCCGCCGGGAAGCCGCCGAAGTGTTGGGACAGCTTGGCGATGAGCGGGCTGTTGAACCTTTGATCGCTGCCCTCCGCGATGTGGAGTATTCTGTTCGCCGTACAGCCATCGAAGCGTTGGGGCAGCTTGGCGATACGCGCGCTGTTGAGCCGCTGATTGTCATCCTTCACGGTGAGGAACATTATATTCGCCATGAAGCCATCGAAGCGTTGGGGCAGCTTGGCGATGAGCGGGCTGTTGAACCTCTGATCGCCGCCCTCCGCGATGTGGATGAGCAAATCCGCACGAGTGCCATCGATGTACTGGGGCAACTTGGCGACTTGGCAGTTGAACTGCTAATTATCGCGCTCCACGATGAGCATGCAGAGGTCCGCGCCGGGGCCGCTGCAGCGCTGGGACTGTTTGACGACGCACGGGCCGATGAACCTCTGCGTGCTGCCAAGCAGAGGGATCAGGATAGAAATGTCCGTGTAGAAGCCACCAAGGCTTTGATGTTTAGACACATCGATACGGAGGATCTCTTGAAAGGATTCAATGAGCAGGCAAGACACTCGTCCGACGACTGATCCCCCACATCCCCCCAAGCCAGACTCCGCCCGATTCATAACCACATCCCGCCCCACACGGAAACTTGCCCATTTCGCGCGATGATCATACACTAACCGCAGACTCTATCCCGGTTCAAAATTGTTGAGTAAACTCTTATGACCAATGTGCAGCGAATTACTCTTGGCCCCGATACGGCTCCGCTGGCGCAAGGACGCAGCCCGCACGGCAAGTGGCGTTACGCCTACCACCGTGCCGCCGCGCCCGAAACTGATGCGCCGACTCCCGCCGCGCTGGTGATCCTCGAAGACGCGGATCGCCTCGCCTTTGCGCTGTGCAGTGGGGAGGTCGCGGCGTACCTCGCCGAGCGCCTGGCCGATTTTCTCTGGACGCGCGAATCGTTGGGGGATGACTGGCCCGTGAATCTGCGCGAATGGCTCGACGACTCCGCGCAGTGGACCGACGCACCGGATGGGCGTGCCGGGTTCATCTGCGGGCGTGTTGAGCGCAATCTCCCCGGCGGACGCATCCACCTCGCGTGGCTGGGTATGAACGGCATCCGCGTGCAGGATCGCTCCGACGGCGATCTCACGCTCGATACGGCCATCGGCGAAAACGAAGGTTGGACGCGCGACAACGGCCCGGAACCGCCCGGACTCGCGCTGCACGCCTATCGCGGCAGCCTGTTCGGGCTGGACCGTTTGCTGCTGACGTCGCCCGGTGCAGAACCGCTGCGCGACGATCTGCCGGACATGGCGAAAGCGGCGCTGGCGCAGGCGCTCGAAGACTGGGCCGAGGAAGCCGAACACGACCTCGTACTCGTCGATCTGCGTCTCACGCCCGTGCTGACCGCGCCGAACCGTGTGGTGGTCAATTACCGTTGGGTCTCGCCGGACCTGTGTATGCTGTTCTGGCAGCCCGCGCCCAACGCCACCGCCTACCGCGTCGAGGAATCGCCCACGCCGGGTTTCGAGCAATCCGAGATGCTCGCAGAATTGGTCGATGGGCGGCAGACGCAGTACAAGCTCTCGCCCCCGACCTCTGCGTCGCGCTATTATCGTGTCATTCCGCTGAACCAGGGCGTCCCCGGCGAGCCGAGCGAACCACTCTGCACGACGCCGGTGGTCCTCAACGCGCCGATCTTGCAGCCGATATCCTGGGCGCAGGACGGCGGTTATCTGCTCGAATGGTCGCCGATTGAGCAGGCCACGAGCTACGAGGTGCAGGTGTCGGCGGGTATCGATTTCGATCCCTACGAGAGTGAGATCATCTATCGCGGCGAACTCGCCGAGGTCTATCTCCCGCCCAGCACCAAGTCGAGCCTTTTTTATCGTGTGCGCGCGATCAACGTGTTGTACGCGTCGCAGACCCCTTCCAGTTGGAGCCAACCGCGCCGCACGCCCTCGCGCCTGCGCACGCCGCGCATCTCGCTGGTGACGCACGCGCGTATCGAGTGGGAGCCGGTGTTGGGTGCGCAGCAGTACGCCGTCCGTGTGACCGCGCTCGGCGAGGATGAGGATCAGGGCGAAGACGTCCTCACGCGCGACACCATGATTCTTTCCGCCAACCAGCCCGCGACCTACAGCGTGTGTGCGTACCGTCACCCGGAGGATTTGCAGACGGTCAGCGAGTGGAGCGACGCGGTGACGCTGGCTCCCAAAGAGGTCACCGACACCAGAGGGACCACTTCCCGCGCGATTGCGATGGCGATTCTCGCGGCGGCGGTGGTGGCGCTGTTGGTCGGGGCAGCGTTGGGGATGGGCGGCATTGAGGCGTACCAACGCGCGCGCGCCACGTCCACACGCACGCCGTATCCCGAAGTTGTACTCGAGCAGACGAGAGACGCCGCGACTGTCGCGGTGATGAACGCGACGGCGGCGGATCGCCTCGGCACACGCATCGCGCAGACCGCGCAGGCGATGCAGGACGCGACGGACACAGCGACGCTGTGGACACAAACGCCCACACCGACGCACACCTTCACGCCGTCCAACACACCGAACTTGACGCAGACGGTCGATGTGGCATTCGCGGCGGGTCTTGTGGCGACGGCCACCGCCGCATCCCCAACGCCCTCGGTGACACCGTCGCCCACGCCGACGTTGACGCTCACGCCGTCCAACACGCCTAACATGACCGAGACGGTGGACGTGGCGTTTGTGGCAGGCCTTGCGGCAACAGCCACCGCCGCATCCCCGACACCCTTACCGACGCTCACCCTCACGCCGAGCAATACGCCCAACATGACCGGTACGGTCGGTGTGGCGTTTGTGACGAGCGTCGCGGGAACGGCAGCCGCCGCATCGCCGACGTCCACACCAACGCACACCTTCACGCCGTCCAACACACCGAATCTGACGGAAACCGTCGATGCAGCGTTCGCAGCGGGTCTTGCGGCGACGGCAGCCGCTGCATCGCCGACGCCCTCACCGACGCACACATTTACACCGTCCAACACGCCCAACATGACCGCGACGGTCGAGGCGGTGGTAGCGGACGTACTCGCGGGAACGGCAGCCGCCGCATCGCCGACGCCCGAACCTCCCACGACCCTGGAAACCCCGCTGGAAACGCAGGTATGGCTCGATGTTACCGCGATTGCCGCTGAGTGGACTCCGACGCCCTTGCCTCCTGACACGCCAGTCCCGCCCACGCCCGACGTGCATGCGATAGTGTCGGGGTATCTCGCGACCGGCTGCTACGTGGTCAGCCTGCCGGACGCGCCGCTGCCGGTGTATGAAATCCCGTCAGTGTTTGCGCCGGTGGTGTTGGATGAGCTTCCGCTGCTCGCGGCAGTGGACCGCAACGAAACTATGCCCGATGGAGACGCCAGTGTGACATGGTTGCACGTCGTGGTGGAGCAGGATGGCGCGGTGCTAACTGGTTGGGTGCGTGGGATGCCGGGTGGTGCGTTGATCGGTGGCGTGGGTTGCCCGCAGTAGTTGAAAACAGGAGCCGGGAATAGGGGGGATAACTGATGAGTACACAACACGAGCCGCAGAACGAGCCGGAGTCTAATGGCAACGGCTTGACCATCACTGAACGTTTTCTCATGTTAGCGATCATGCTATTGGTATTGATTGTGGCGGGGCTGATGGTCGCTTCCTCAGCGGTGCGCTTAGAGCGCCTCATGTCCTCCGACGATCAGCCCGATGTCAATTTGACGGTTGAAGTCATGCCCGCGCTCGCTGATGCGCCAGTCGGCCCTGCCGTCGATACAGAAGATGAGGCGGCGGACGTGCCCGCAGATGAGGCGGCAGAGACGCCCGTTGGCGACGACACAGAAGCGCACGTCAACCTTGATCCGCAGCAAATCGATGAAGCGGAATTTGACACGGCGGCTCAAATTCTGGCGGCTGCGCGTGAGGTGCAGGAAGATGCACGACAAGCTACTACTGCCGCCGAGATTATCCTGTCATTTCTAGAGGGTGCAAGCGTGTTGGTTGTGCTGGCATTGGGGGCGGCAGCCATTTACGGTTTCCGTAACGCACAAGAAACGCGCAAGGAACTGAAAGATGAAATGACAGCCATTAGCACCGAGCGCAGCGAACTACGCGAGATGCGCAAATTAATCAATGACCGCGTGAACGATGTAGAAACCAGCCAACAGGATGCGCAGAACAAGCTGCGCGAGGACATAGAAGCTGACAAGGTGCGTATTGGGAACGAGGTTGATGAACTGCGTCTAACCACGATGGACCTGCTAGAAGCGCACCAGCATTTGCGCAGCGAACACCATCAGCAAGCCTACGACGCCGCGCAGCGTGTGTTAGATCGTGATCCAGATAACCCGGAGGCGTTGTATATCTCCGGTTGGCTGAAGATGCAGTATGTAAAGGATACCGGGCTGGATGAGGGCATTGAAGAGTTGGAGCGCGCGAAAGAGTTAGCCCCGGATCGTTTAGCGATCAGTGCGGCATTGGGGGTTCTGGTGCGGCGCAAAGCCTCGGAAGCGGAGGAGGGTACGCCGGAACGCCGCGCCCTGTTCAACGAGGCGCAAGGGTTGCTGCATGACGCGCTGGGCACAAATGACGAACTGCTGGACCTGAGTGGAGAGTCGTTGTACGGCCCCATCGCGGGCTTGTACCGCGATGAAGGTCATATCGAGAGTGCGATCAAATCATATGAGGAAGCGGTACGCGTCACCCCAGGGTCGGCGTATCCGCGTGGCAACCTGGCCGGGTTATATTTGCAACGTTATCGCCAAAATGGTGACCAGCAGACGCTCGATGACGCGCTCAAACACTTTCGACGCACGTTGCAACTTGCCGAGACACGCCTGGTACTCTCGCCTGACGATCATTTCCTGTTGATGGATATTGCCATGGCGCAGATGATCCTGGCGCAGTATCCCCCGGATCGCTCAACGAGGGAACAGGAGTTGATAGAGGCTCGTGATCGGTTGCAGGAAGCTGTGGACCTCGACCGTCCGTCCGGTATGTGGCTCACATCACTTACTGGCTGGCGTTTCTTGCGGGATGCGTGCCCGGACGACTGGCCCATGATCCGCGAGAGTCTTGAGCAGGCTGTCACGAAGATCGAGGCGCAGAAGCAGAACGCGTCGCCTGAAGCCGATAACGCAGATAACAACGAAAAGGATACTGGTAATGCTCCCTAAACGTCCCGTGCGATTGTTCGGATAGGTGCTG
>CBEVZO010000052.1:0-10968 GCA_965554365.1 uncultured Anaerolineae bacterium | reverse complement strand
ACTACCTCTATCACGTGAGACATCACCACGCCCCAGCTGCGGAACACCACCGCAGATCACTGCGCGCCTGGGTCGTCAACCACTCAATAAACAGCGGGGCGAACCTGCCAGGCTCGCCCGCGAAGTTTTGGAGGAGCTGCGCGCCGAACAAGAGGGGCGGGATGTGATGTAGAGATTCTGTTGGTTGAAGATAATCCCAACGATGTAGAGTTAACGCTGCATGTCCTGAGGAAGTATAACCTAGCTAATCACATCGAAGTTGTGCGTGACGGAGCCGAGGCATTGGAATTCATCCTCGCTACTGGCGCATACGCGGATCGTGATATCGAGAACAGTCCCAAAGTGATTCTGCTGGACCTGAAACTGCCCAAGTTCGATGGACTAGAAGTGCTGCGGCGCATCAGGTCTGACCCGCGCACGAAACATATCCCGGTCGTCATTCTCACGTCGTCGAGTGAAGAACGGGATATCATCGAAAGTTATGAACTGGGGGCGAATAGCTATATCGTCAAACCGGTGGATTTCGAACAGTTCACCGAAGCAGTGCGGCAGTTAGGGCTTTACTGGCTGCTGCTCAACCAGCGCTCCAGGGTGTAAGCTGAGAATTGAGAGAAGATATCATGGTCACACCGCTGCGCGTTCTAATCCTCGAAGATCACCCTGCCGACGCTGAGTTGATGGTACATGAACTGCGCCGGGCGGGGTTCGATCCGGACTGGCAGTGCGTCGATACCGAAGCAGACTATCTCGCCTGCCTGAACCAGGAATGGGACATAATCCTATCGGACTATGCGCTGCCAGGGTGGGATGCGACACATGCCATGCGTATTCTGCGAGAACGGGGTGTGGACATACCATTCATCATGATCAGCGGCACGGTGGGTGAGGAATTAGCAGTCGAATGCCTGAAGCAGGGGGCAGTAGACTACCTGCTCAAGGACCGTATGGCGCGCCTGGGGCAGGCCGTGATCGTCGTCCTGGAGCAAAAACGCCTGCGTGTGGAGAAGCAGCGGGCAGAGGATGCGCTGCGCGAGAGCGAGCAGCAGTATCGCGAACTCATGAAAAACCTGCATAGTGGCCTGGTGGTTCATGCACCAGACACCCACATCATTCTTCATAATGAAAAAGCCTCCGAACTGCTGGGATTAAGCCATGATCAGATGCTGGGGAAAACAACTGCCGATCCGGCGTGGAATTTTACCCGCGCAGATGGTTCCACCATGCCACTTGAAGAGTACCCTGTCAATCGCGTTTTGGCTTCCCGCCAGCCTTTAATGAATCTCGAACTAGAGATCAACAGACCCAGCACAGCAGATCGGGTTTGGGTGTTGGTGAATGCTTTTCCGGCACTCAATGATAAACAGGAAATCAAACATGTCGTTGTCACCTTCATTGATATCACCGAGCGCAAGCGGGCGGAAAAACGCGAAAAACACCTCAACGCCGTGCTGCGCGCCATCCGCAACGTGAACCAGCTCATCGTCCACGAGAAGGACCGCGACCGCTTGCTACTAGGCGCTTGTGACAACCTCATCACCACCCGGGGCTACCATTCTGCCTGGATTGCCCTCATAGACACTTCCGGCGCGCTGGTAACAACAGCAGCAGCCGGGCTGGACGAGGATTTTCCGCCTCTCGATGAACGTCTGCAACGCGGTGAGTGGGTTTACTGCACCCAGCAGGCGTTGGCGCAACCCAACACGCTGGTAATTGCGGACCAAACCGCAACCTGCGGCAACTGCCCCCTGGTGAATACGTACGGGGGCCGGGGAACGATGGCTGTCCGCCTGGTACATGAGGGCCAGTTCTTTGGCCTGTTGACGGTTTCTGCCCCGGCTGAGTTTATCAGCGACGACGAGGAGATTTCCCTGCTCGAAGAGATTGCTGAAGACATCGCCTTCGCCCTGCATGGCATACAGTTGGAGGAAGCGCGCAAGCGGGCGGAAAAACGCGAAAAACACCTCAACGCCGTGCTGCGCGCCATCCGCAACGTGAACCAGCTCATCGTCCACGAGAAGGACCGCGACCGCTTGCTACTAGGCGCTTGTGACAACCTCATCACCACCCGGGGCTACCATTCTGCCTGGATTGCCCTCATAGACACTTCCGGCGCGCTGGTAACAACAGCAGCAGCCGGGCTGGACGAGGATTTTCCGCCTCTCGATGAACGTCTGCAACGCGGTGAGTGGGTTTACTGCACCCAGCAGGCGTTGGCGCAACCCAACACGCTGGTAATTGCGGACCAAACCGCAACCTGCGGCAACTGCCCCCTGGTGAATACGTACGGGGGCCGGGGAACGATGGCTGTCCGCCTGGTACATGAGGGCCAAGTCTTTGGCCTGTTGACGGTTTCTGTCCCGGCTGATTTTGTCGGCGACGACGAGGAGATTTCCCTGCTCGAAGAGATTGCTGAAGATATCGCCTTCGCCCTGCATGGCATACAGTTGGAGGAAGCGCGCCAGCGGGCGGCGGAGGCACTGGGTGAGAGCGAAGAACGCTTCCGCACTGTGATGGAAAATGTACCTGATGCCATTATTTCTATCACTAGCGACGGAGAGATTATCTTCTGGAATCAGGCGGCAGAAAGAATGTTTGGTTATTCAGTTGAGGAGACCGTTGGCGCAGAGTTAACCATGATCATGCCCCAACGCTTCCGACAGGCCCATGGGGATGGTGTGCGGCGGTTTCTTTCTACACGGCAATCTTCTGTGATCGGCAACACTGTTGAACTGGTCGGGCTTCGAAACGATGGCAGCGAATTCTCTCTGGAGCTTTCGCTGGCTGCTTGGGAGGCGCGTGGGGAGACGTTTTTCACCGGTATGATCCGTGATATCACGGCGCGCAAGCAAGCGCAGGAAGCGCTGCGTCTGCGCACCAAGCAAGTCAGCCAACTCTACGAAGCCGGGAAACAACTGGGAGATACGCTCGAGCTAGAAGTAATCTATGATATCATACATCAGGTTATTTCTCGCAGCATGGATTGTGATACATTGAGCGTATCCACTTATTCGCCTGATGACAACCTGATCCGCTGTGCCTATGTGCGGCATGAAGGTCAGCGTCTTGATGAAAGCCAGCTTCCACCGATTCCCTTGTCGCCGGGGGCAAGAGGAACCCAGAGCCGCGTGATCCGAACCGGGGTCTCGCTGCTTATTGCGGACTACCGGGCCTACCTAAAAACATCCGAGACGAAGTATCATGTGGATGTGAACGAGGATGGAAATGTTGATATTGACGTTGATGACAAGGAGGACGTGCCTGAAGACGAGCATGTGACGCGCTCGGCGCTCATTGTACCGCTGAGGCTTGCCAATCAAGTGACGGGGGTGATCCAGATTTTCAGTTATCGGCTTGACGCGTATTCTAAGGATAATTTGCGTTTCCTTGAAGCGTTGGTGCCCCAGGTAGCCTCTGCGATGTCCAATGCCGTGCTTTACCAGCAGGCGCAGACCGAAATCATCGAACGCCAACGGGCGGAAGAAGCCGAGTACGATCAGCGCATCCTCGCCG
This sequence comes from uncultured Anaerolineae bacterium, assembly GCA_965554365.1. Lineage (GTDB taxonomy): Bacteria > Chloroflexota > Anaerolineae > Aggregatilineales > Aggregatilineaceae > CAYRNY01. The sequence continues at coordinate 7,458 of CBEVZO010000052.1, read as the reverse complement.
AAGCCCTGCACGATATCGCCGCTGCGGTCAACAGCACCCTCGACTTTGACACTGTGCTGGCGCGCATTCTCGCCAACGTGGGGCGCGTGGTGCCGCATGATGCCGCGAACATCGCCCTGATTGACGGCGACACCGCCCATATCATCGCCTGCCGGGGCTACGAAGCGCAGGGCCTCGACCCACACGCGATCCTGCAAATCCGCTTCTCGATAAAGGATACGCCGGATATGGATGAAATGCGACATTCCGGTAAACCGTTTATCGTGACCGATACTGCGAATTATGCCGGGTGGCACATTCTGGCCGAAACGCAGTGGGTGCGGGCCTATCTCGGTATGCCGATTGTCGCGGAGGGTCAGACACTTGGGTTTATTTCGCTGGACAGCACCACACCGGGCTCTTTCACGCAGGAGTACGCTGACCGGCTGCAAGCCTGTGCTGACCAGGCGGCGATCGCGATCCGCAATGCGCAGTTGTACCGGGAACTGGCGGCCCACAGCGAAACCCTGGAACTAGCGGTTCAGGATCGCACCAAAGAATTGCGCCGTGCCACCGAGCGCATCGAGGCTATCCTCAACAGCAGTAGCGATGTGATCATCCTGGCCCAACCCGATGGCACTATCCGACAAGGCAACCTGATCTTTTACCAGTTGTTCAGCGATCCAGATGGGGAAGCCTTTGGACGATCACTGACGGAACTGGTCGATCTGGAACAAGTTGATCTTTTGATGGAAACACTGCACGCGATTGCCACCAGCAAGCAACCCCGGCGGATTGAAGTTGTTGCTCGCTGCCACGACGGAACCCATTTCGACGCCGACATGGCGCTCTCTCCGATTACGGACCAAGACGGCCAGGTGACGGGTGTTATATGCAGCATGCGGGACATCAGCACGCGCAAGCGGGGCGAAGAGGCGCTGCGGCAAGCGCTGGTCAGAGAGATGGAAGTGAACGACATGCGGTCGCGCTTCATCTCGATGGCGTCTCATGATTTGCGCACCCCGTTGGCCGTGATTCTGTCTGGTGTTGAGATGGTGGCGCAATACGGGGATCGTCTGTCTGATGAGAAAAAGCAAGCCAAGTTCGAGCAGATTCGGATGAGTGTCAAGCATATGGTGGAATTGCTGGACGACATCTTGTTCATCGGCAGGGTTGAAGCAGGGCGGCTTCATTTCAACGCGGAGCCAGTTGAGGTAGAGACATTCTGCTACACCATTTTAGCTGATCTCCAGATGTCAATCGGCATAGAGCACACCTTCGATTTCACCTTCACCGGTGAGGGTGATCCCTGGATCGTGGATCCCAAGCTCTTGCGCCATATTGTCGTCAATCTGCTCTCAAACGCGATCAAATATTCACCGGCTGGGAGTACCATTACGTTTGACATACGCTTAGAAGGTGAGCAGATGGTTGTGTGTGTGCAAGACAAAGGCATTGGTATTCCGGAAGCAGATCAGAAGCATCTCTTTGGGACGTACCATCGGGCCGCGAATGTCGGTGCGGTGCCTGGCACGGGCCTAGGCCTGGTGATTGTCAAGCAGTCGGTCGAACTGCACGGGGGTACCATCATCTTTGAAAGTGAAGAAGGAGTCGGCTCCACGTTTACGGTGACGATTCCGAAAATCACACCAGAAGAGGCACCATGACGCGCATACTTGTGATTGAAGACGAAACATCCATTCGCCAAAATATCGTGGAAATGCTTGAAATGGAAGGGTTCGAGGTGGCGGGAGCCGCAAATGGACGGGAAGGGCTGCGCATGGTGCTGCAATTCCGGCCCGACTTGATCATCTGCGACATCACCATGCCCGAACTCGACGGCTATGGGGTACTGCTCGCCCTGCGTCAGCGCCGCGACACAGCGACAATTCCGTTCATGTTTCTGACTGCGCGCGCTGACCGGGAACATATGCGGTACGGCATGGAGCTTGGCGCGGACGATTACCTCACCAAGCCGTTTACGTTCGAAGAACTGCGTGCCGCCGTCCGCACCCGTCTGAAACGACACGCGATGGTCAAGCATATGGCGGAGCAGGAGTTGATTCAGGCCCGGCAGTCGTTGATCCGCATGGTGTCGCACGAGCTGCGCACACCGCTGATATCGGTCAACATGGTCACCGACATCATCTCGCGCCAGCTCGAACAGCTATCCGCAAGCCAGCTCCGTGAGCTGATCGACACGCTCGAACGGGGCGCACATCGGCTGAGCCGGTTGGTCGAACAGAGCGTGTTCATCGTCCAGCTTGAAACCAGTGCCTTGAGCCGGGATACCGTGCTGGAACACGGCGTGCCCGCGCGCATGTCGGACATCCTGATCGCAGCAGCGGACCTCGCGCGGCGTTTTGCATACCGGCATCCCGACGTGCGCCTGCGGATTGATGAGCGCGACAGCGAAGTGGTGGTGATCTGTGACATCCGGGCACTGCGTCATGCGCTGGCGGAGTTGATCACTAATGCGTTGAGTTTTTCACCGGATGGCAGCGAGGTTATCTTGGCGCAGTGGTGTGCGGACGGCGCGGTGTGGATCAGTCTCGTGGATCAAGGGCCTGGTATCCCGCAAGAGTTGATCAAACACGCCCTGCAAGATTTTCACCAGGTTGATCGCGGGCGCCAGGAGCAGCAGGGCATCGGGTTGGGGCTACCCTTGGCCCGGCGCATCATCAAGGCGCATGGCGGTACGTTCGAACTGAATTCGGTCGTAAACAGGGGCACACAGATCACACTTAGCGTGCCCATAGCGCCGGTGGGGACCGAGTGCTAGTGATAGGAGACAGCAGCTACAGCATACGGCGCTGGCATATATCAGTCACGGGCGAGGCATGACGCCGGAACAGATTGCCAATAGCACGGCAGGTCGCCGGGCTGGGCCTCGTCATTGTCCGGCGGCTCGTGGAGTTACATGCTGGAACGTTGGCGATTGAGAGTGAACCGGGCATACAGACGATTGTGCGCGTGGCCCTGCCGTTGGGCTGACCCCGGCACGCAGAGCAGAACTGCATAACAGACAGGGAGGTGACGCGTGACCAAAATCCTGGTGATCGAAGACGAAACCTATATCCGCCAAAACGTCCACGAACTGCTGGAATTCGAAGGATTTGAGGTGCAGAGTGTACCCAACGGCATCGAAGGCTTGCAGCAGGCGCACGACTGGCTGCCTGACCTGATCATCTGCGATATCATGATGCCCGAACTCAACGGTTTTGAGGTGTTGCAGGAACTCCGGCGCGATTCGCTGACGGCCACGATCCCGTTTATTTTCCTCACCGCCAAGGCTACGCGCCATGATATGCGCACCGGGATGGAACTTGGCGCGGATGATTATCTAACCAAGCCGTTTACTAACGACGAACTCACACGGTCAGTCAGGACGCGCCTCGAACGCCATGTCGCAATTGAAACACAGCGCCTGCGTACGCTCTCGCACCGACTGCTGATGATGCAAGAGTCCGAGCGTGTACAGGTCGCGCACGATCTGCACACAGACGCAAACCAGATTCTCGCCGGATTGAAGATGGTGCTCGAAACATCAACGCGGCTGCCACAGGACGCCAACCGCGCCAAAATGGACGAGGCGCTGGCCCTTGTGTCTACCCTCGCGACGGTAATCAGCGATATGTCGTTTGACCTGCGCCCGATGGTACTCGACGATCTGGGCTTGCTCCCCGCGCTCACCCAGTTTTTTGATCACTACACCGCGCGCACAACGATCCACGTACGATTTCGCCATGCCGAGCTGCAGCGGCGCTTCCCGCCGGATACCGAGGTTGCTGCGTTCCGCATCGTGCAAGAGGCGCTAAGCAACGTGGAGCAGCATACCACTATCGATGAGGTACGCGTGCAAGTATGGGCGGATGACGAAACGTTGCATGCGCGTGTGGAAGACCAGGGGCCGGGATTTGACCTGGAAGCGACGCTCATGCGCAGTGATGTGGTGGGCCTGACGCGGATGCATGGACGGGCCGCAGTGGTGGGTGGACGGTTGAGCATTGAATCTGAGCCGGGTATGGGTACCACCGTCCAGGCCACACTCCCGGCAGCGACGCGCCGCAGCAACGAAACGCCAGATCTGGACGAACGACCCTCGCCGCCGGAAACTATCGCCCGACCGACCGCCGCCGTGCCACGCCTGCCTGTCAGTGCTACGCTGCCCACTCCGCGCACGCGTACAGAGCTGGACACGATTACCATTGTGTTAGCTGATAACCACGATCTCACACGGCAGGGGATGTGCAGCTTGCTGGAAACAGAACCGAGGGTTGCCATCGTTGGCGAAGCAACCCAGGGTCGTGCTACGCTGGACTTGGTAACGCGCGTGCAACCTGTGGTGCTGATCGTGGATTTTGCGCTGCCGGGACTGAACGGGATCGACGTGGCACGCTACGTGACCAAACACGTGCCACGAACGCGCGTGCTGATCCTCTCGATGCACGAGGGCGAGCCGTATGTACTCGAATCGCTCAAAAGCGGCGCGACCGGGTACGCCTTGAAGCAGTCTGGAGCCAATGACCTGATTCAGGCTGTACATGAAGTCGCCGCCGGGCGGCGTTATCTCAGCCCCACGCTCTCAGAGCGCGCGATTGACGCGTATATGAATCTGCAGCACGACCAGGATGCCACGCTCAATATCTATGGCTCGCTGACCAGACGCGAACGCGAGGTGTTGCAGTGGGTGGTGGACGGACTCACCAGCGCCGAGATCGGCCAACGGCTGGGGATCAGCCCGCGTACCGTCGAAAAACACCGTGCCAATATGATGCAGAAACTGGGTGTGCGCAACCAGGCCGATCTGGTGCGTTATGCTCTGCAGCACGGCTTCGTAGCATCCGAGTAACCCTGTTTTTTCAGCGGGAAGGGTGCACATTCCTCATGTTGTGCCCTCGTCCGGTTCGCCACTGCTGGCCCATGCTACGTAAATCCGCGCACCTCCTCGCGCATTGACTACGCAGTTCTCCGCAACCCTACGTAGATGCTGCGGTCATGTTACGTAAGTTTCCCAATCGACGACCGGACTTGTTGTGCGGTTCAATAGAACTACAGCACTGCTAACCAAACCGAGTGACAGTCGCCGCGACAGCGGCACAGAGAGGCAAACCGATGAGTACCCGTGTTTTGATTGTGGACGACGAACAGGATACCTTGAATCTGATGCGGTTGATTCTAGAAATCAATGGCTTCGCAGTAATCACTACGCTGAACTCGCAGGACGCTCTGGCGCTGACTGCCAAAGAACAACCGGACGTAGTTCTGCTGGATATCATGATGCCGGGCCTGGATGGGTTCGAATTGTGCAAGCTGATGCGGGCAGATGCGGCTACGCGCGACCTGCCGATTATCTTTGTCACAGCCTACGAAACACTCGACCTTGAGCAGCGCCGCATCGAAGCCGGGGCGGATCTGGTTATTCACAAACCGGTCGATACCCGGCTGTTGGTGAGCGCGATCCCCGAGGTGATTGAACTGCGCGCGATCGTGCAAACGTCATAAACGCGCGCAATCCAGGCGGGGTGATACGACATACAGATCGCCGGTCACCCAGGAGGTGATCCACCACTTAACGCCAGAACGAGTAAGGAGCGAACCTTATGCCACAGCGCATACATGAACGCCTAACAGGAACGGTCTTGATTGTGGATGACCGGCCAGAGAATGTCGAACTGTTGCGCAGGATTCTGCAGGCCAATAACCACACCCTATACACAGCGATGGGCGGGCAGGAAGCTCTCGATCTCGTACCCACCGCGAAACCAGATGTGATCCTGCTGGATATTCAGATGCCGGAGATGGATGGGTTCGAGGTCTGCCGACGACTCAAGGCAACAAACGACACATGTAACATCCCGATCATTTTCATTAGTGCGTTAAACGACCCCGATGCCATTGTGCAAGGACTGCGCTTGGGTGCGGTGGATTATGTGACCAAACCCTTTCAGATCGAAGAAGTGCATGCACGTGTGGAAAACCAGATTGCAATAGTGCAGCAGTGTCAGGAGATCGAACGGCTGCACGCGCAGGAACGCCACCGGCTTGAAATGCTAGACCAGATGAAAAATGAATTCATCCAGATGGCAACTCACGATCTGAAAAACCCCCTGGGCGTGATCCAGGGCTATGCGCATCTGTTGGAGGACGCAGTATCGGTACCCTCGGAACATGCGCGTCTTTACACCGAGGCACTGGCGGGAATTGAGCACAGCGTGGAGAAAATGAAAACGCTCGTCACCGACATCCTCGATCTGGCTCAGGTCCAGGCAAGCCCCGATCTGGAGTTAGTATGGACCCCCGTTGCGGAGTTTGTGACGCAAGCGCTCACGGGTTTCGCTATGCTTGCACAGCAAAAAGGAGTCACGCTGAGCGTAACATTGCCACCGGACGATGCACACTGGATCATTGATTCACCACGCATGGCGCGCGTGGTGGATAACCTAGTATCCAACGCAATCAAATACACCCCTGCCGGAGGCCGCGTGGAAGTGACCGTTGAGATTACCCAGCACCACATCATCTTGCGAGTGGAGGATACTGGCTTAGGGATTCCTGCTGAGGACTTGCCACGCCTGTTTGAGGCATTTTTCCGCGTGTCCGCACCCGCTCACCGCGATATTAAGGGGACTGGACTGGGGCTGTCGGTAGTTAAAACGATTATTGAGCAGCACCAGGGCAAGATCGCCGTAGAAAGCGAGTTGGGGGTAGGAAGCGTGTTCAGTGTGTTTTTACCACACCAGATTGCAGGCCATGCGGTGGACAATCCGACGCTGGCCGACGAGGGGCAACCCCTGATGCAGTTGGCAGGCTGACAAGGCTGCACTTGCAGATCGTGTCGTAAGCGACCACAAGGAAGAAGACGATGACACAACAACCAGCATGCATAGAGGAATACGCTGCAGCAGGCGCATATAGCAGGAGCATTGTTTCACTGACCGTCCCGTCGTTTGACGCGCTGCCCCGCGAGATCGTATTGCCCAGTCCACATTTTGTATGTCTGCTGTGCAGTGATGCGCGCGGTGTTCCAGATCGCATGATTATCGATGCCGCGACTACCCTGTTAGATCGTGGGCTGGTCTATCTCTGCGCCTGGGGGCCGGACTGCGAGCGCGTGCGCAACCTGTTTGAAACCGCCGCCTTGGTGTGGAATTCGCGGGTGGCGGTGCTGACGGTACATTTTTATGATGATTTGGACGATGTCTTCGGATATTTCCTGGATGTAGCCTATCCCGCGATGGCTTACACAGCTTCCTGCCAGACTGGACTCGTGCTGAGCATAGGCACGCTCGACTGGACCGAGTACATTCGCCAGCGTTTGACCATAGCCTGCTCCACAGTCACAAAAGCATAATATCTGCCAGCATTGTCAGTTTCACCACCACGCGCGGCCACAAAACCCCAGGCGGCACGTTGTGGTGTGTTAGTACTACAGCCGCACTTGTGATGGTAGAATGAAAGCTCGCGTCAAAATGGTGT
>CBEVZO010000051.1:0-10994 GCA_965554365.1 uncultured Anaerolineae bacterium | reverse complement strand
GAGGTCAGCTTATCTTGCCCGCCCTTTTTTGTCTAGCAAATGGATAAAGTCGAGTCGACGATATGCTCGACTGTTACCCCGCCATGATCATCGTGGATGGCACGCTTGACAACTGGCGTGCATGGGTGCTTGCCGCCAAAAAGGAACAAGCCGCCCGCCGCGTGCCGCTGGCAGTAATCATTGCCACAGCGGAACAAGAACCCGAAGCACTCCGTGTAGGCGCAGACCTGACACTACACGCGGATGAACTGAATGAAGGGCTGCTGCCGCTGATTCGCGATCATGCACGCGCCTTGTCGCCAGAGGAAGCGGAACAATTGCGCTGTCGCTGCCAGGACGAACTCCCGCCGCTGGCAGTCAAAGGCGTAGAACTATTCAACCGGGGCGCATTTTTCGCACAGCATGACGCATTCGAGGAGCAATGGATGGCTGAACCCGGTCCAGTGCGCAACCTCTACCGTGTAATCCTGCAAATCGGCGTGGCATACCATCACATCACCCACGCCAATCATGCCGGGGGCGTGAAAATGCTGCGCCGTGTCGAGCAGTGGTTCGCGCTGTTGCCCGACGCATGTCAGGGTGTGGACCTCAAGCAGTTGCGCACGGACGCCCATCGCGTGCGGGACGCACTGCTGGCGATGAACCCCAAAGACATAAGCAGCTTCGACCGGTCGCTGTTCAACCCTGTGCCAATGGTCAATCACAAGCCCGAATCCTGACGTCTGCCCCACGCTCACACGATTCCCGGCTGGCGTATCACCGCCCCTGCCTGGATTGCCGTCCCCACCGCGCGTATAATCACGCATAAGGAGCGCATTCAGGAAAATTGGGAGTCATTATGCAGCGCCGTCCCGCACCACCAGTACGCCAACAGAAACGCCAACCAAGTCCACACGCACGGCTCAAGCCCCGCCATGCGCCACAGCGCCACAGACCCGTGCCACGGCGCAAGCCTGTTTCTCGCCCCTCACAAAGGCATAACGCGGAGCACACTGTGCCGCATAATCCCCCTGGTTCACATCCCCCTACACCTCCTTTGCGCAAAGGGCTATCGACTTCCCCGTTGCTGTTGATCGGGCTAGGCGGGTCCGTTGTGCTGATCAATTTATGCCTATGCATGATCGTGGTGGGGATCGAGCTGTGGTACACCGGTATAATCTTTTCGGGGGTCAGCGTAGCGGGCATTAATGTCGGCGAGATGGTGCAGTACGAGGCAGAGGATACACTACAAACAGCCTGGGCCACTGACGGCATTCTATTACGTGATGGGGATCGCACATGGCACGTTGATCCGGCGGAACTGGGCCTCACCATCAACGCAGAAGCCTCCGCCAAAGCCGCTTATGATTGGGGACGGTCCAACGGCGGCATTCCCGCCAGACTGCAAGCCTTCTCATCAGGCGTCACGCTTGATCCCGTGTTGCATATAGACCTGCAACAGATCACCACCTACTTCCAGAACAATCGCTTCATGTTGGAAACGCCCGCTGTCAACGCAGGTGTACGACTGGTTAACGGGCAAGCCGTCGCCAGCCGCGCCCAAGAGGGCCGCGCGCTGAACATCGCTGCGACGGTTGAGCGTCTACGCCTCAATGCGGCGGATGAACTCTCCGACGGCGCGATTGACCTGATCATGACGCCGACCTATCCCGCGATCACGGACGCCGCACCACTCGTCGTACAGGCCAACGCACTATTGAACAGCCCCTTCACCGTGCAAGCGTACGATCCCATCCGCGATGAGTGGCACGACTGGACCGCCCAACCGGAGCTATGGGCGACGTGGCTCACCGCAGAGTCCGATCCCGCCAGCCCCACCGGACTCACGCTCAGTATGGGCGCAGCGGGGCCGGAAGCGTTCCTGATGGCAAACGGCAGCTTCACCGATGAACGTTTCATCGACACGAACGCCGCCGTTGCTGACATGCAGCACGCTATCACACAAAACACGACGAGCATCGCGCTGCGTGTGTGGCATGATGACACGACCTACACCGTGCGCGCCGGACAAACACTTGCCGCCATCGCGGAGGAACTCGGCGTACCATATCCGTACATTCAGGCTGCGAATCCGGGGGTCAACACCGATGCACTGCTCATCGGGCAACTGATCACCATTCCCTCGCGCGACATTCTCGTGCCAATGCAGCCTATCCCCCATAAGCGCATTATCATCAGCCGTTCACAACAACATCTCTGGGCTTACGAGCATGGGCAAATGGTATTCGATTGGGTCATCTCAACGGGGATTTCGTCCAGTCCAACGGCATTAGGTATCTTCCAGGTGCAATCACACAATGTCAACGCCTATGCGGACCAGTGGAACCTGTATATGCCGCACTTCATGGGCTTTTACCATCCAGGGCCGAACATGGCGCTATGGAACGGCTTTCATGGCTTCCCTACGCGCGGCGGCGGCTACTTGCTGTGGTCCGGCGACCTGGGCCACCCGGTAACGTATGGCTGTGTGCTGCTCAGTCTGGAAAACGCGGAAACACTGTATACCTGGGCCGAGGAAGGCGTCGTGGTGGAGGTTCGCGCATAAAACACAACAGGTCGTCGCGGTGACGCCCCATGTCATAGTGTGGTTAGCAACGCGGATCAATCGTAGTCCGGCGCGCTGAGAATATCGACCTCGAAGGGCGGCCAGTAGCGCACGCGTACAATGCCCTGGATCGCGTCACACGTCACCGGACCAAACGAGTGACTATCCAGACTATGGCTGCGGTTGTCGCCCAGCACGAAGTATTCATCGTTGCCGAGTTCCCAGGTTCCATTACACGACTGATACGTGCAGAACTCAGCAATGTAGTCTTCTTCGATCAGGCTCCCGTCGATGTAAACATAGCCATCCTCAATCGTCACCGTTTCACCGGGCAGGCCGATCACGCGCTTGAGCAGCAAATCATCGCTTCGCGGTGAATCCAACACGATTACGTCGCCACGCGAGGGACCAGAGAACAACAGCGTCACGCGATCCACAATCAGGCGCTCATCGGTATAGAAGTTGGGCTGCATACTCGCACCATCTACCACGTAGCGCGGCAAAACGATGTCCATCCCCACGCGCACCACCACGACGATCAAGATAATTTGAATGATCTCCTTAAACCACAACCCCATCTGCGACTGCTGCGGAGCCACATCAGCGGGCACATATTCCAAGTCCATCTCCGGCAGTACATCCCACTCGTCCATTACCACCACCTATACCTACGGTTTTCACACGATACGCGTGTATTATTATACGTTACGATTTTACTCTGGTTTTGGTACGTTCTCGGTGGCGTTTAGCGAACTCTAATCTTTCTGGCCCCTTGAAGTGCTGATTACAGTGCCGATTGCAGTGTCGATCTCAGCGTGTTCTGGGGTACAATCGCCCCGGCATATTAGCACACATTAATTTTAGGAGACTGACCATCATGCATGTTTTGGTTACAGGTGGCGCGGGCTATGTAGGATCGGCCACAACCGCATATTTCCTGCGCGCTGGGCACAAGGTCACGGTGTTCGACAGCCTAGTGAAAGGCCACCGTGCGGCGATCCCGGCGGGCGCGGCATTTGTTAAAGGCGATTTGGGTGATCCGACGGCCCTCGACATTCTGTTCCAGACGCACAACTTCGATGCAGTAGCGCACTTCGCCGCGTTCATCGAAGCGGGCGAATCGATGCAGCGACCGGGCAAGTATTTCGACAACAACGTGTCCAACACCCACAACCTACTGCATGCGATGCACCGCTACGGCGTGAAGAAGCTGATCTTCTCCTCCACCGCCGGCGTCTACGCCAGCAAAGACACGCCCTTGAGCGAGGATGATCCGTATGATCCCGCCAGCGTCTATGGCGCAACCAAGCTGATGATCGAGCAAATCCTGCGCTGGTACAATCAGGTCGCGGGGCTGCAATACACCGCACTGCGCTACTTCAACGCCTGTGGCGCGATGCTGGATCAAGACGGTAAACCCCTGCGCGGTGAAGATCACGATCCCGAAACGCACCTGATCCCGCTGACGCTGCAAGTCCCATTAGGCCAGCGCGACGCGATTTACATGTTCGGCACGGACTACGATACGCCCGACGGCACCTGCATACGCGATTATGTCCACATTGAAGACCTCGCGGCGGCGCATGTGCTGGCGCTCGAAGCGCTGAGTGCAGACAACAACCGCATGATCTACAACCTGGGCAACGGACGCGGCTACAGCGTGCGCGAAGTGATCGACATTGCGCGCGACGTGACTGGAGTGGACTTCCCGGCGATTGAAACTGACCGGCGTCCCGGCGATGGAGCACGGCTGATCGCGTCCTCAGAGCGCATCAGTCAAGACCTGGGCTGGGAACCGCGCTTCCCTGATCTGCGCACGATCATCGCGTCAGCATGGACGTGGCACACCGCGCGCCCGCACGGATTCGACGAAACGGACAACGCATAACGACACATAGCGACGGCGGACTTTTCATGCACATCGCGTTTAACGGCTGGTTCTGGGATCAACCTTTCACGGGCAGCGGGCAATATCTGCGCCACCTGCTAACCGCGCTGCACACCTGCGCCTCGGATGTCCGGCTGTCGTTGGTCGTCCCGGAGCATATCCGCACGCTGGACGACCTGCCGCCGGACGTGGACGTGCTACACGCTCGCACACGGTTTAGCGGGCATCTGCGCAAAGTGTGGTTCGAGCAGCGCAATTTTCCGCGCGCCGTCGCCCGCCTGAACGCCGATCTCGCGCATGTGCCGTACTGGGGACCGCCGCTGTCATCACCCGCGCCCGTGATCTGCTCCGTGCTGGACGTGATTCCGCTCGCCGTGCCGCAGTACCGCACTGGCCTCATGAACCGATTGTATACCAGTCTGGTTGTGGCCGGGGTGCGCGGCGCAGCACACATCGTGACCATCTCCGAGGCCAGCAAACAAGACATTGTGCAATACACCGGCATCCCCGCCGACAATATCTCTGTCACGCATCTGGCGGTGGACAAAGTCTTTCATCCCGATCTGGACCGCGAACGAGACGCCGACGTACGCGCTAAATACGGCCTGGACGACGTGGACGAGTTTGTGCTGTATCTCGGTTCGTACACGGTGCATAAAAACGTCGAGGTGTTGGTTGCGGCCTATTCCTACATGGCGCAGAGCATGGGCGAGGATGCGCCGTTGGTGTTGGCCGGATACACGCCGGACGCCTGGGGATCACCGCGCTTTCCCGATCTGCCGAGCTATATCGCGGAACTCGGACTGACCGACTATGTGCGCTGGATCGGCCCAGTGGACGAAGCCGACAAACCCGCGCTTTACCGGCTGGCGACGGTATTTGTGTTCCCCAGCCGGTACGAAGGCTTTGGTTTTGGGCCACTCGAAGCGATGGCAAGCGGAACGCCAGTGGTGGCGTGCGAGGTGTCGTCGATTCCCGAAGTGGTAGGGAATGCGGCGTTCCTGGTCGGCCCACGCGACTCGCGCGCGATGGGCGGCGCGATTCTGTCGCTGTTCACACAACCGGACCACGCCGCTAATATGCGCAACCGAGGGTTAGCACGCGTCCGCGATTTTAGCTGGCGCAAAACCGCCGAGGGCACGCTAAACGTGTATCACCGCGTATTGGGCGGTTGATCAGCGCGGGATGTGCCGCTGCGCCAACTCCGCATTAACATCATCCGGCGTCAGATCACGTGAAGCGAGCAGCACCAGACAGTGATACGCCAGATCAGCCAATTCGGAGATCACGCGCTCGTCGCCCTGTTTGAGCGCCGCGAGAATCACCTCAACGGCTTCTTCCCCGATCTTCTTTACAATCTCGTCTTCGCCCGCCTCAAGCAGACTATTGGTGTACGAGCCGGGTTTGGGGTTTGCTTTGCGGTCTGCGATGGTCGCGAACACCTGCGCCAGAATATCACTCACTGAGGTTCTCCAATTTACGCGAGAAGCAGCTTACGTCTCCCAGGTGGCACGCCGGACCTGCCGGACGCACTTTGACCAGCAGCACATCCGCGTCGCAGTCCACCCAGATACCTGTGACGGTTTGCGTGTTGCCGCTGGTTGCGCCCTTATGCCAGAGTTCGCTCCGGCTACGGCTCCAAAAGTGCGTTTCGCCTGATTCAACCGTCAAGCGCAACGACTCCGCGTTCATCCAGGCAACCATCAACACTTGCTGCGTTTGATCGTCCTGCACCACCGCCGGGATCAATCCGGCAGCGTTCCATTTCAGCTTGGGGATAATCGCATCGAGATCAAGCACCAGCCACCTCCACCATGCGCACAGGGATATCACGCTCAAGCAAATATTGTTTCACCTGTGTGACACTCAATTGCTGGTAGTGGAACAGGCTCGCCGCCAGTGCCGCATCCGCGCCGCCCTCGACCAGCGCCTCACGAAAATGATCCAGCGTACCCGCGCCACCAGACGCGATCACGGGGATGTTCACCGCATCGCTAATCGCGCGCGTGAGCCGGATTTCGTAGCCATCCTGCGTGCCATCACAGTCCATACTGGTGAGCAGTATTTCGCCCGCGCCGCGCTGCTCAACTTCGCGCGCCCATGCAATCGCATCCAGACCCACCGGCGTGCGCCCACCGCTGACATACACTTCGTACTGCGTCCCGTTCCAACGCGCGTCAATCGCCACGACGATGCACTGCGATCCGAAGCGTGTCGCGCCTTCCGTGATCAACTCCGGCGTGCGCACCGCTGCGCTGTTGATCGCGATCTTATCCGCGCCCGCCAGCAGCGTCGCGCGCATATCGTCCACCGTGCGCAACCCGCCGCCGACACAAAACGGGATGAAGATCGAGTCAGCTACCCGGCGCACCACGTCGAGCATGGTCTCGCGGCCCTCGTGTGTCGCCGTGATATCGAGAAACACCAGTTCGTCCGCACCTTCTTTGTCGTAGACGATGGCCTGCTCGACTGGATCGCCCGCGTCGCGCAGATTGACGAAATTGATACCTTTCACCACCCGCCCTTCATGCACATCCAGGCAGGGAATAATACGTTTAGCCAGCATAGATCAGTGCCTCCAATACTGCGCATAAGCTCGCGATTTCATCTGCTGTGTTGTAGTAATGCACCGAGGCGCGGATCACCTGCGTCAGGCCGCGCGCTTGCATATCAAGCAACGTGGCGCTTGCCGTGCTGATCGACACGTTGATTCCCTGTGCCGCCAGCGCGCGCTTGATCTCGTCTGCGGTGTGCCCATCGATAGTAAACGTCACAATACTGCACGGCGCGGCACCAAGATCATGCACCGCCACACCGGGCATCGCGCCCAACTGCGCACGGAGTTCCGCTGCCAGTGCCGAGTTGTAAGCGTAGATCGTGTCCAGCCCCCAGCCAAGCGCGTACTCTAACGCCACGCCCAGCCCCACCTTGCCCGCGACATAACATTCCCAGGTCTCAAAACGCCGCGCGTCCTCGCGCACCGTGTATTGATCCGGGGCGATCCACGTCGCCGCGTGCAGATCGAGAAACGGCGGTTCAAGCTGGTCCAGCACTGCACGCCGCACATACAACAGCCCCGTGCCACGCGGCCCCCGCAGGAATTTACGTCCAGTCGCGGCGAGGAAATCACAGCCAATCTGCGCTACATCAACCGGCATCTGCCCGACAGATTGGCACGCGTCCACAAGATATAACACATCCGCCTCGCGCGCGATCTGCCCAATTGCTACCACCGGATTGACGAGGCCGCCATTCGTGGGCACATGCGTAATCGCAATCAGCTTAACACGCGGGTCGATCATCTCCCGCA
Source organism: uncultured Anaerolineae bacterium (assembly GCA_965554365.1). Taxonomy (GTDB): domain Bacteria; phylum Chloroflexota; class Anaerolineae; order Aggregatilineales; family Aggregatilineaceae; genus CAYRNY01. The sequence continues at coordinate 3,251 of CBEVZO010000051.1, read as the reverse complement.
GTGCATCAACCGAGACCTGCCCCTGCTCATCGGTGGGAATGACCTCTACCTGTGCGCCCGTGCGTTGCGCCACCTGCAAAAACGCGATGTAGTTGCTGGCGTATTCCGCGCGCGAGGTCAAGATACGGTCGCCGGGCTGGAACGGAATCGCGTAAAACGCCATATCCCAGGCGCGCGTCGCGTTCTCGATCACGGCGATCTCATCACGCGTGCAGCCCAACAACTCCGCTGCGACATCATACACAAACTCGATTTGCGCGTGTACCTGGACCGCCGCCTCGTAACCGCCGATCAGTGCCTCTCGTGCGAAATGTTGCGTCACAGCATCGAACACAGGACGCGGCATCAACGACGCTCCGGCGTTGTTCAGATGCACCACATGCTCGCAACCGGGCGTTTCCTCGCGGGCGCGCATTACGTCAATCATCATCGCTCATCTCCTCCAGGCTAGATACATTACGACTCTACCCCATCGACAGCGAGATCGCTTGTCGCATGGTCACAAGCGATTACTCCCGCGCGGCCTGCAACGCCTGCTCCAACGTGAACACGCGCGCATACAGTGCCTTGCCCGTGATCACACCTGCGATGTTGCCCGCCTCACGGCAGCGCCGGATATCATCCAACGTTGCCACGCCGCCGGACGCGATCACCTGCAATCCCGTGTCGCGCGCCAGAGCAGCAGTGGCGTCCACATTCACACCCGACAGATCGCCATCCCGCGAGACATCGGTATACAGCGCATGGACCACACCCGCCTCCGCGAACACCTTCCCCAATGCCGTTGGCGTCCACGCGCTGACCTCCTGCCAACCATGCGTCGCCACACGATCCCCGCGTGCGTCTAACGCCACCGCGACCGCGTCCACGCCGAATTCTTTCACCGCTGCGCCCGCCACGTCTGGGTTCTGCACTGCCAGCGTGCCCAGAATCACGCGCGCGGCCCCGGCATCAAGCACCTGACGCACATCATCCAATGAGCGCAATCCGCCCCCAAACTGCACAGGTAAACCGATCTCCACGATACGTTTTAGCGCATTCAGTGCCAGCGTCGCCTCACCCAGTGCGCCATCGAGATTCACAACATGCAGCCACGCCGCCCCGGCTGCTTGCCAGCGTTCCGCGACAACGGCAGGATCTTCACCATACACCGTTTCCTGGTTGGGATCGCCATGCACCAACCGGACCACACGCCCACCGCGTATATCAATTGCGGGATATACAATCATTGTCTCAGTCATCATACCGGCAACTCCACAAAGTTCTTGAGAATCCGCAGCCCGACCGACTGGCTCTTTTCCGGATGGGGTTGAATACCGAAGATGTTGCCGCGCGCGACCACCGACGCATACTCAATCCCGTAGTCGGTCATCGTCAACACGTCGGACGGTTCATCTGCTTCTACGTAGTATGAATGCACAAAATACGCATACGCACCAGATTCCACGCCCGCCAACAGCGGATGATCCTGCCGGATGTGTAGCTGGTTCCAGCCCATGTGCGGCACTTTCAGATCGCCGTTGGCGAAGCGCGTTACACGGCCCGGCAGTAAGCCGAGTCCCCGGTGATCGCCCATCTCGTTGCTGGACTCAAACAAATATTGCATCCCCAGGCAGATGCCAAAGATCGGCACGCCCGCCGCTGCCGCTTGCTTGATCGGCTCCTCGAAACCGGTCGCCCGCAGCGCGTCCATGCCCGCGCCGAACGCACCCACGCCCGGCAGCACAATCTTAGCTGCGCTGTCGAGTTGGTCCGGCGTGGCGACGGTAATCACGTTTGCGCCAAGATGCGTCAACGCGTTGCGCACACTGCGCAGGTTGCCCGCGCCGTAGTCGATGATCGCGATAGTTTGTGTTGGTGTCATCCGGTCAGCGTTCCTTTCGTGCTGGGCACGCCGCCGCGCCGGTGATCAACCGTCACCGCTGCACTGAGCGCGCGTCCGAGCGCCTTGAACAGCGCCTCGGCCTTATGGTGATCGTCGCGCCCGTAGAGCACCGCCGCGTGCAGGTTCATTTTTGCGTTGAAGGCAATCGATTCGAGTACATGCGCCACCAGCGACGTGGGCATCTGCCCCATCAACGGCGTGTCGAATTCTGCCCGGACCACCGCGTAGGGCCGCCCGCTGAGGTCCACCACCACGTGCGCGAGTGCTTCGTCCATCGGCACATACGCCGACCCCATGCGCACGATCCCCTTGCGATCACCGAGCGCCTCATCCAGCGCGCGGCCCAGGCAGATCGCCACGTCCTCGACAGTGTGGTGCGCATCAATGTGCAGATCGCCCGTCGCTTGCACGGTCAAGTCAAACAACCCATGATGCGCGATATGGTGCAGCATGTGGTCAAAGAATCCGACACCCGTGTCGATCTTTGCCGTGCCCGTGCCGTCGAGGTTGAGCGTCAGCGTGATCTGCGTCTCATTGGTGCGGCGGGTAATCGTCGCTTTACGCGTATCCATTCGTCCTCCCGATCTGTTGCAGCGCCACGAGCAGCGCGTCGTTTTGCTCCGGTGTTCCGGCACTGATACGTACATGGTCCCGCAAACGCAGCTTGTTGTAATAGCGAATCACGATCCCGCGCTGCGCCAGAAAATCGCGCAGATCGGCGGCTTCCATGCTCACTACGCGGCACAACACGAAATTGCTACGGCTGGGATAGGGTTCTAGGAACGGAAATTCGGCGAGTTCGCGCTCTAGGCGTTCGCGTTCCGTCACCAGCTTGGCGACGTTCGCTTGCAGCGCGGGCAAATCGTCCAGCGCCGCCCGTGCCGCCGCGTCTGCCGCCACATTGAGGTTATACGGCTGCTTGATCTTCCACAGGTGCGGGATGATCGCCGCAGGGAACACCCCATAGCCCACACGCAGCCCCGCAAGTCCCGCCCACTTGCTGAAGGTGCGCAGCACGATCAGGTTCGGCGTCTGCGGCACGCGTGCGGCGAAACTCTCCGCCCCGCTGAACTCAATATATGCTTCATCCAACACCACGACCAACGGCAGTTCGAGCAAGCGCGTGATGGTTTCCGGCGGGATCAGGCTGCCATCGGGATTATTGGGCGAACACAGAAATAGCAGCTTGACCCTGGACTCGCGTGCCGCCGCTTCAATGGCTTCCACATCGAGCGAGAAATCCGCACAGCGCTCCGCGTTGATCACCCGCGCGAAGGCCAGCGGCGCGTCAAACGCATACATGCTAAACGTCGGCGGCGTGTTGATGATCGCGATCGGCCCCTGGCAGCGGAAGCTCTTTCACGGC
>CBEVZO010000050.1:0-11019 GCA_965554365.1 uncultured Anaerolineae bacterium | reverse complement strand
GACTCCCCCTTTCTCCGCCTGCGGGGAAAGGGGGCTGGGGGGATAGGGGTAAACTAGCGCATTGGCCCGAACGGGCGACTTATTTTTCTGGCACAGCCTAATTTCTTAATCTATATCAATACACCCCATCAAGTGCGTGTGGTTATCGCGGAGCGCCCGTGCCTTATGCTCTTTAAGAAATTAAGACGGATATCGTGGTTGACTGAAAACCGGCCCCTATTCCCCCAACCCCCTTTCCCCATCCGAGATGGAGAAAGAGGGAGTCAGGCGTGTGTTTGCCGCATCTCCCCCTCTCCGCCGCGTGGAGAGAGGGGCCGGGGGGTGAGGTTGTTTTTCACCGTAGGGCTGCCGTTAGAATACGGTTAGTCAGCAGGCAGGCAGCCGCGCATGAGGCGTAGTCGCGCCGTTGAGCCGCGCATGCGTCCCCTGGTCTACACTGAAACTAAACAAGGAGAGACCGGGGGCCACATCATGGCTATGAAACGACTGCTGTGCGCTGTGCTGCTGGCGGCTACGCTGGGTCTGACCGCCTGCGAACTGACCGCTACACCCGCCACGCACCCTTCTACACTGCCCCGTGCTGCGGCGGCAGACGACACTACAACGCTGACGACCACGCACACCAACACCACCGTCGGCGGCTTTGGCCCTATCGCGATCCACGAGGCCGTCCCTGCTGCGAGTCGCCCTGAGATATCCGCGACGTGCGCGATTCCGGCGGGCTGGGTGCTGTATCAACTGCGGCTCAACGAAACGCTGTACAGTGTTGCCGCACGCGCCGCGATCAACCCGGATGACGTGCTGCGCGGCAACTGTCTGACCAGCGGCGCCGGGATCAACGCGGATACGTGGCTGTATGTGCCATCCAGATCGCCGCCACATACGCGCAGACCGTGTTGCCGTTGGGGATCAGCGCGTTTGTGGTGGAGCCGCAGACAGTTGATGCGGGTGGGGCGGTCAATATGGCGTGGCAGGCGACCGGCCCGGCGGTACAGGTGCGTGTGGGCTGGGTCTATGGCGACCAGTTCATCGAGGAAGTGCGCAATTTGCCCGCGACCGGCACGCTGCGGCTGCACGTTCCGGCAGACGGACGCAGCGCGATCACGTACATGGTGCGCGTCAGCGACGGTGTGCAAGAGGTCGCCGCCCAGTTAACGGTAGGCGTGACGTGCGGCGAGGGCTGGTTTTTCGCCCCGGCCCCGGATGCGTGTCCGCTGCCCGCGTTGTTTACCACGTTCCACACCCAGCGTTTCGAGCGCGGCGTGATCGTCTATGTGCCGGGATTGCGTCAGCATTTCGTGCTGCTGGACGGACAGCCCGCCCGCGTCCTCGGTGACACGTTCGTGCCGGGGATGCCGCTGCGCGATCCCGCACTGGATGCCGCGCTGCCTGCCGGTCTGCGCCAGCCCAGTGGCCCGATCAACCATATCTGGCGCGGCGATCAGGCACTGCAAACGGCGCTCGGCTACGGCGTGGGTGATCAGCGCGTCTATGCCGGGCTGTTGCAGCGTGCGGTGCTGCCGCTAGGTGAAGTCCTCGCGTTTAACGCGCCGGAGGGCGGTGTGTTTGTCGCGCAAACCGGGCGGGTCTGGCAGACGCTCCAAACGCAGTAGGGCCGAAAGTAGACGATCTGGCGGGAGAATGGGCCGGATGATGCGTACGAAAGTGGAGAGTTGAGAGTCTCAAGTTTGCGAGTTTAGGACGTGTGCGTAGGGCGTAGGATCGTGGGTGATGGAGCATGGGCCGCGTGGGGTGATCTTTGGGCTACACGCGGTTGATTTCTCGACGTGCGGCGTGAAGTTCGTGACGTGCGCGGTGGGTTTGGTGACCTGTGCCGTGCATTTCGTGACCCGACTCGTGCGTTTTGCGACGTGACCAGCGCAGATTGCGACGTGGCCCTGTCATGTGCTCCTGCTCTGGACGCGGCAAAGCAGCGCCCCTACAACGCCCCGTGAGTGTCTCGCTCAAGGGGCGTTTTGTGTGTTACGCCGGAATTTTTATCATTATATTTACAAAAATAGTAAAAAATCATTATATAATACGTGGTGAGTTACATCAACTCTCATTGAATAATTCCACCGCATCCGAAAGGGAAACTCTTATCATGCGCAAATTACGTCTCGTCTTATTCGTCGTTTTTGTCGCGGCCATTGGCTTGGTTGCTCTCCCCGCATCAGCCGATGTCACTGGCTCATCGGTGACCGCTGTCACGCCGGGCACCGTTGACCCAGGACAAACGCTCGACATTACGTTCTCGGTAACGATGGTTTCGGCTGAACCGGAATTCCTGGATCACTTTGACATCACGCTGCCGAGTAAATGGACGATCAACAGCGTGACTCCCAACGCAGGCGCTCCCGGGGGTATCTGTGATGAAGATGGCCGCAATAGCACGTCGGGGCAAACTGTCACGTGGGAAGCTGCGGCATTAAATGATGGCTGCGGTCCTTATGAAGGCACTGCGACAGATTTCACGGTCAACGTCACGGTAGTTGGCTGTGCTGGCGCGCCCTGGGATTTGCCCTGGAACATCTCCGGGGATACCTGGATTGGTGTCCCGCTCCATGATCTGAGCGGTTCAATTCAGGTCGCCTGCAACCGTCCCGCTGCCGAAGTCGTAGAAGAAGTCGTTGTGGTCCCGGTTCCCGGCTGCGACGCACTGATTACCATGCCCTCCAACGCGGTCGGCGCGGCGATCACCGCCGACACGCCCGTCTACTGGCAGCCCGGTAGCATGTCCGACGAAACGTTCCCGGCAGACCTGCATGTGCTGGCGCTCGGCGTGGACGAAAGCGGCGCGTACACCAAAGTGTTGTATGTGTGCGGCACCTACTGGGTTCCGACCAGCGTCATCGGCCCGAACTATGATTCGCCCTGGAACGGCGCGGCGCTCCCGACGGACGTGGTTGGATAACGTTCACCGCCGTATAACCCCATAGCATAACAACGCCCCTTGAGTATCGTGCTCAGGGGGCGTTTGATGTGTACTAGAGGGTTGCTTGACGTGTGGCGTTACACCATCTCCGGCGGGAACTTTTCCTTATACAGCGCAATCGCGCGCTGGATCACGCCGAACGCTTCCTCAGCGTCGCCCCAACCCTGCGGCTCAACCTCGATGCCCTGCAACTGCTTGTAGGTCTGGAAGAAGTGCGCTACCTCGTCCAGGAAGTGCTTGGGCACGTCGCCAATGTCGGTGTAGTCGCGGTACAGCGGGTCGGTGGTCGGCACGGCGAGGATTTTCTGATCCGGGTCGCCGCGATCCAGCATATGGAACACGGCAATCGGGCGCGCTTCGATCACACAACCCGCGAAGGTCGGCTCATTGACCATCACCATGATGTCCATCGGGTCGCCATCTTCGGCGTAGGTTTGCGGGATCAGGCCGTAGTCGCTGGGGTAGTGCATCGAGCTGTAGATCACGCGATCCAGCTTGATCACGCCCGCGACTTTGCTGTATTCATATTTATTGCGGCTGCCCTTCGGAATCTCGACGATGCAATATACTGTCTTCGGGACGTCCGGGCCAGGGGAGAGTCTGTGCCAGAGATTAATGCCCATAGGTGTGTGACCTCTTTGTGTACGGCTGTACGGCCATTGTACCGCGTCCCGGTGCAGTTTGGTTATACGTGTGGGCGGCGGGGTGTGTTTGGGAATGGTGATATGTGTTTTCGTAGGGGCGCTGCTCTGCCGCGCCCAGGGCGAGTTTCGGTCCAAAAAGGGCGCAGTAGAACAGCGCCCCTACGAAGATATATCCTGTGTGAGTATCCGAATGCCTTCCCGCCTCATTCCGGGCGGTGGAGCAGCGACTTCGCGTGATCTCCGGTAGCGCTGGACGTGTCGGAGGTGCTGGCGAGTGCGGAAGGATAGTTCGGCGGCGGGCCGGAGTCGCCGATCAGAATTTCGCAGCGTCGCAGCACTTGCTCGTCATAGAAGACGTGCCCGCACACGTCACAGCGTCGGGCCGGAACGTCTGGGATATGCACCAGCGTGCCACCATACACCTGCATATAGGTGCGGTGTTCTTCTTTCAAACGGCCTACGCTACAGAATGGACAGCTTTCTAACACCACAGGCGATCAACCTCACATACTTGCCGCATCGCAGCGGATGCGTAACGGTTTTCCAACATTGCGCCGTGCAAAAACCAACATAATCAAAATAAAAACCAACAAAATACCCACATTGTGTTAATAGCCGCCATAATAATTCGGGTAAGGCGTGAATGTCGGCGTCGGTGGTATGCCCAGGTCTATAGGGCCGGAGGGCAGCGGCAGTGGTGTCGGGGTGGGTGAGGGCGTCGCGGTCGGAACCGGCGTCATGGTCGGCAGCGGCGCACCGTTCTGCTCGTTATAGCTCCAATGCTCGATCATCGCCCAATCTTCTGGCGGCCAATAGCGCACGAACGCGCGTCCCACGATGAATTGACGATGCACCGGGCCGAAGTCCTGCGAATCTTTACTGGCGCTGCGATTGTCGCCCAACACAAAAAACTCGTCTTCGCCCACCGCCCACTCGCCATCACAACTGGAGCGGATACAAAACCGCTCGATGTATGGCTCGTCGAGCAACTGTTCATTGATATAGACGCGCCCGCCGAGAATCGTCACCGTTTCACCGGGCAACCCGATCACGCGCTTGATGAAATCGCGATCCGGTTGCATTGGGTAATGGAAGACGATCACATCGCCGCGCTGCGGTTCTCCGGCGAGATAGGATAGGCGGCTGACGATGATGAACTGATCGGTGTCGAAGTTGGGCAGCATACTGTGCCCATCGACGACGAAGCGCGCCGTCGCCAGGTTGACGAAGGCGTAGATCGCCGCGATCAACAGCACAGTCTCGATCAACTCCCGCGCGAACGAGCGCCCGGTACGAATCTTCGGCTGCGACACGTCGGGCAGGATCGCGCCTGCGCCGGTCGGATCGTCCGAGGGGCGGTACACGGTGGGTGGGGTGATGGGTGATGGTGTGGAATAGTTGCTCATGACGCACGACTATAGCGCAGCGTCCGCACGAACGCAATGGTGGGTTTGGGGCCGGGGCCACGAACGAGTGGTCAGTCACTTGTCGTGGTGCGCAGAACGGCCTCACCCCCCGTGCCCCTCCTTTCAGGGGTAGGTATTTTATGATGTGGGTTTTGTAGGCAAGCCCCGCCCCTAAATCCCCTCCCCATGGCGCTGCGCTGATGGAGAGGGGACTTCACCACGCGATCGGCTCCCCTCCTGCCGCGCCCCCACCGACTAATAGCTCACACACGTCAAACGCCCCCGGATCATCCCGATCCAGGGGCGTCGTCACGTCAGCGCCCCGCCCCCCCCATTTTTCGGGTGTGTGTCTGGTGAACCGTGCGCTACTGTTAGTATGGGCATCCAACGTGTGATAATTCACGTAACTGGACAGGAGGCGTGTTATGGAAAACTCTCTTTGGGTTGCATTCTTGGCGCTGGTAGTTGCCGTAGGTGGACCTTTGTTCACTGCGTGGCAAAACGCGCGCACTAGAAAAGCAGAGTGGCGCGAGGATCGTTTGAGATGGGAACGTGACTATTATCATGATCTGATGCACAAGCTGATCGACTTCCGCTCCAAGTTGCAGTTCTTGCAAAACAAAGGGCGTGACCACCAGAAAAATGAGGGCTTTACAAAACTGAAACTCATCGAATGGGAACGAGAGCGAGAGATTGCCTATGGAGCAGCGTTTGCGATAATGCTGACCGTCCGAAAAGGAAAGATGCGAGGGAAAGCATCTGAGGTTATGGCTCTGGGAACGCCGCCAGACAAGAAAAACGCGGCAATTGAAGAAGCTATTGAGGAATTGGGCGATATGGTGGTAGAAGCTAATAGAGAACTGGTTCCTGGAAGCCGGAAGTGGTAGTGACCTTGCGATTTTTCTGTGCCATTGACTAACCTATCACTTCACTTTGCACACAAAATGCCCCCGGATCATCCCGATCCAGGGGGCATTCGTATCAACAAGTCCAACGGTGAGCGGCGCGTGGTTGATCCCCCCCCCCAGACTTTCTGTCTGCGCGGAGCCGGTGTATGATTCGGGTAGCGCGTCGCACCCTCACCGCAGACGACACACACGGAAGGGACTCATGATCCGCCGCACACTGTTCCTATGCACACTGCTCAGCACGCTGATGCTGCTACTCACCATGACCTCTGTCGCTACCTCGCAGACCGCCGCGCAGCAAACCGCGACTCCTGTGCCCACGCCGACACAGGGCGCGGAGTGGGACTTGTTGCCCACAACCGCACCCGTGTTCATTGCACCCGTCGCGCCCGCTGATGGGGCTATCGACACGCTGGAACTGGTCTACCGCACGGATACCAGCGCCTATTTCGCGCTCACCTATTGGAGCGACGGGTTGCGGGTCACGGGCTTCCTGGGACTCCCGCTCACGGACGGCCCACACCCCGCGATCATCCATAACCGGGGCGGGTTCGGCAGCACGGGCGCGCTGACCGGCGGCGAGATCGCCGGGTATGTCGAGGCGGGCTATGTGGCGGTGGCGTCACAGTATCGCGGCAACGGCGGCGGCGAGGGCTTGGAGGACTTCGGCGGCAATGATGTGCATGATGTCACCAACCTGATCACGCTGCTGCGCGCCATGCCAGAAGTGGACCCCACCCGGATCGGCATGTTTGGCGGCTCACGCGGCGGGATGATGACGTTCATCGCGCTGAAAAATCTCGCGTTGGCGGGCCGCGCCGACGATATCAAGGTGGCGGTGACGGTTGGCGGGATCAGCGATCTGTTCGCGTGGGATATCGAGCGTGGCGGTGGGCTGGCGGATGTGTTGTGGTGGCCGCTGGTCGGAGGCACTCCGCAGAGCGACCCGGCAGCGTTTCAGGCGCGCTCAGCGGTGTATTGGCCGGAGTTGATCCAGGCTCCGTTGCTGATGCTGCACGGCGCTGCCGATCCTGAGGTTGCCACGCAGCAGACGTATGATCTCGCGCTGCAACTCGCGAATGTCGGCGCAGATTTCACGACGATTATCGTACCGGGCGGCGATCACCCGCTGAGCGCGCATGAGGGCGGTTTGCCGGACACGTTGGACTGGTTCGGCAGGTATCTCGGCGACGACGGTGTGGATCGCGCGTATGCCACACACGAAGTGTCGATCAAGGCGGCGCAGGCGTGGTTTGGCGCTAACCCGCAAACACGATGAGGATGAGGTATGGCACATGACAAAACATACACGGGGCACAGCACAGTCCCCTCTCCGGCTTGACGGGAGAGTTCCCCTTGCCGCCTGCGACACCACGAAGAGATGAAAATGTGCGGTGGCGTGAAACGCCCGGCCCTACAAGGACCGGGCTACATTTCGGAAGGACCGTAAACGGCCCTTGATCACACACCAGGCGAGGGCGCTTGAGCGTCCTTTGCTTGTACGTAGCTGCGGGTTTCAATCCGCAGCGATCTACTGCCCCGTCTGCCGCCACGTCCCCGCGAGGCAATCCCCGCGTATCTCGCGCTCGAAGAACGAAATGCTCCACTCGTCGAGCGTCGTCAGGCGGTGTTCGCCGGGACCAGGGATGTATACCCCGCTGTTGTCCACATACCCGCCCGCGATGTACGTGTAGCGGCTCGTCAGTTCAAACTCCGGCGTGATCGCCCAGCCCATCGGCTCCTTGAGTTCGGGGTGCGTGCGCCACAGTTGCCCGAAGCCACGCCGGGGTTGCAGAAAACCTTCCGGCGGGATCAGGTCCGTGTCGATCTCCTGATCACCTTCCTGGAACGTGTCATTGAAGCAGTACCAATCGCCGCCGGGGATCGCCGGATCGGGATCATCCACCATCACCCAGATTTGCCGCGTGTGCCGAATCCAGAACATGCGCCCATGCTCAAACACCTGCTCCGCGATGGCGACTTCTGCGAAGGTGTCCGTCGGGAACACTTCCGGGCGCGGGGTGGGGGAGACTGCGGGCGGTTGCGGTGTGGCGGTCGGGATGGCGGTCGGCTGTGGGATGTTCGCCGCGACGGTTTCCGCGATGTCCTGCGGCACTTCGACCAGCAGCACCGCGTTGAGGTCCGCCAGATAGCGGATGACGCCCACGACGCGCTGCCCGTTGATGTCAGTATACGAGCCTGACCCACTGTTTCCGCCAATGCCGAGCGCGATGCCCTCGCTTTCGAGCAGCGGATACCCCTCTAGACCGTTGAATCCGGCAGGCGCAATCAGCCGCCCGCCGCTGTTCACGATATACACCGCGACTGGCTGATCAGTGGGTACGTGCGCCAACATGATCGCTTCGTCGATCAAGTCTGCCGAGACCACTGCCGCCAGCGCACCGAGCGCCGTCGCGCCGCCGTTTGTCACCGGCACAGTGAGCAGCACGGCGTGTGTATCCGTCGTGGCGTCATAGAACACGGCATGCGCGCCTGCCTGCACCAGGCTGTCAGCGAAATAGACCTGTTCCGCAATCGACGTACCAATGAAATCCGCACTCGATGCCGCGCTCACAGTGCCTTGCGCATCATAGAGCCAGAGACTCAGCACGTCCGGCTGACCCGCAGCGGCTTCTTGCAGCAGCGCATTGGCCGCTGCCTGTTGATCCGCGAAGGCATCCGCCTCCGGCGCAGTTTGCAGCAGCGCGAGGTAGGTGTTGCTGCCCGCGTCCACCACGCCCTGTAGCTCCGCTGCGGTGAGTTGCAGGCTGGCGGCGAGTTGCAGCGTCACGTCGTCTGCGATGCGTGCTTCCCAGGCCAACACCTGATTATTGACCGCTTGCAGAGAGGCGGCGGTCGCGGTGGCCTGTGGTCCGGCGGTCGCGGTGAGCGCCTGCTCAAACGCGGCCTCGACCGTCTGCTCGAACTGTGCTGTCAGCGTGGGGCCGAACTGCTCCGCCACACCCGCCGTCAACGTCAACTCGGCCTGCATCTGGACGGCGGCGGTCTGTGTGAAGCGCTCGGCGATGATCGCGTCGATGGTTTGCTGTTGCTGGGTCGGGTCAATTTGTGCCGGCGCGTGACCGAGCGCAATGGTTGCTGTGCCTGCCAGCACCAGCGCCACCAGTACCAGCGTCGGGGCTATGATCGTGAATCGCGTGCGGTTAGACATAATGCTCCTCGTGGTTGCGGCGCGGGGTGGTGCGTGTCGGGTATCAGGCACGAAGGCCGGATGCGATCACGCGGTCGCGCTGCATATGGTATGTTTACCGATGACCCCCGGTCGTCGGACGAAAGCTCCCCGGAATTATACGCGTGATGTGCGCGGCTGTATATAGGCGCAAGCTAGCCTCGCGGGTCTGGGTGAGGCAAGTTTTCGTAGGGGTAGGGCTTGCCCTCCCCTGGGCAACCTAAGGGTTGTTGTAAATTGAGGAGAGTTTTTCATTCAAGTGTCCAGATCATAGATATTACACCATCTACTCGCTGCTCAAGCCGAATCAGCCCAATTCCCTCTGCAAACCATGTGTCCTCAGTAAAGCCACCCCAAAATCCTTCGTATTCAACTACGCGCTGAAAATGTAGCACTGTGGTTCCCTCATACTGTGGGAATTGGATATCGTGTACAAGCGAGTGAAGGATGTCTGTGGATTCTTCTCCCCAAACTAATCCCTCTTGATATACACCAGGAAGACAATCAAGCAGGATTAACCTTGCGGAAAATCCATCTTCCTGAGCCAAATCATCCGGCGCGAGATAGGCAGGATACGTGACGATCTCCATTACCCTGGCTTGGTACTCACCAGGCGATATGGTCCAAAAAACTTGTTCCGCATCTTCAAAAACACCTAGATCATCCCTCAAAATTTCTAACTCCACCCCATTGTCGTACTCAAAGGGGCCTTGCTGAGTCGCTGTCCCCTTGACCTGGAGCGTGAGCCAAAAAACATCAGCGGTCGCTGCCCCTACAAACAAACCAGAGAATAATCCGCTTGCTCTCGAAACCACAGCAGTATCCCCTATGGGCCAGATCACTTCATCGTACCGCAGCGGGGCCATGTCTCCGATCTCAATTTTGTATGTCCATTGAGAACCTACCTCCGCTGGCAAAAAGTTCATTGCATAGAATTCGGCGGCGTTGAGATCGGGATAATCATCCGCCGCCCCAAAGTCAAATGCCACGTCGCCAGAGTCCGCTTCTCCACATCCTGATAAGCTAACCAACAGTATCAGGCACAGGATCGCAAAACTACCCCTCGTGTTCACGATTTTCTCCTGTAAATCCTTAAAGTTACGTGTTTGGGTCTGGTTATTCGTTTGAAAACAGTTCCCGAACCGCCATTTCTTTGCTCAACAGCGTAATCTTAAAGAAATGGCCTACTCCGGCAGCGTGCGCACCAGCATATCCAGTGCCCGGCAGTACGCGCCGTCCGGGTTCGCCAGCGCCACCGGCACACCGCGCCGGATTGCGTTCAAATGTCCCGGTTCATACGGCAAATCGGCGTTTAACGGACGCTTGAGCGCGCGCTGGATGGTGTCTACCGGCACATCCGTCGTCGCGCGCACGTGATTCAGCACGAGCCGGATGCGCCCATCCTCCACGCCCAGGTTGCGCAGCGCGAGCAGCAGTTGCCCGGTGGATTGCACTGCGGGCGGATCATCCGTCAGCAACACAATCACCGTCTGCGACACTTTGAGCGCACCTGTGACCGCGCTATCTAGCCCCCGCGCATCAACGATCACGTGTTGGAAGGTCGTGTTGAGTTCGCGCAGCACGTTTTGCGTTGCCGCACTCGTGAGCGCATGAGCCGGGGGTAGCAACGGCGCGGGCAGCACCGATAGCCCCGATCCCTGGTGTGTCGCCAGCAGCCTGTTCAGCGCGCGCGGATCGGGCATAGCGCCCTGGTTGAGCAGCAAGCCCCAATTTTTCTGTGCGCTCAACCGCAGATGCAAATGCACATGCCCGCTGGATGTGCTGAAATCCGCGATGCAGATGCGTTCCCCGCGCGTGGCGAGTCGCAGCCCCAGGTTCACCGCCAACGTGGTTGTACCCGCGCCCCCGCGCAGACTCAGCACCGTGAGCGCCTGAATACCCGCCGGCGCAACATCCACCGCATGCGTGAGGTCTT
>CBEVZO010000049.1:0-11044 GCA_965554365.1 uncultured Anaerolineae bacterium | reverse complement strand
CTTCACCGTGTTATGCGCGCAAGTCGCATTTGTAAACAATCATCGACTCGCCTACACCGCGTAGCATCGCGGCTTGTTTCTCCGTCGCATAGCCCGCGTCATTCAGAATGCCCTGCACCTCCGGCGCGGCGAATACATCCTCTGTGATCCATATCTCGCCCACTTCGGCTAACCCTTGCACACGCGCCGCGATATTGACCGTCTGCCCGAAGTAATCGAGGATTTCGTTCGCTTTCACCGCCAACGCCGATCCAGCGTGCAGCCCAACTTTCAGCGCCAGATGCCGTTCTGGATCATCGGTGCGCGCGTTGAGTGTCTCAATCTCGCGCAGCATCTCCACCGCTGCCGCCAGCGCATCACGGGGCGTCGTAAATGCCGCCATGACCGCATCGCCAATCGTCTTGATGATCGCGCCCCCATGATTCCGCGCCGCGCGGGTCAGCGCCGCAAAGTGATCTTGTACCAACTGATACGCAATCATATCTCCTGTGCGGCTGTAGAGTTCGGTGGAGTTTTTCAGATCGGTGAACAGGATCGTGAGATTGCTAATTTTCAACTGTAGATCGTCCGGCAGCGCCTGGATACGGAACAGATCGCGGAAACTCTGGTTGTTGAGCAGCATCGTACCATTAAAAAATGGTTTGGGCTGCGCAGGTTCCTTAGCCTTTTCCGCCATCATCATCGCGGGATCAAGGTGCATCAACATCAGACCCGCAAGGGTATGCCCCAGGTTGCGCAGATGCACCGTCACACGACCAGCGGGCAGCGTCACCATCCCCGGAGCCATCCCCGTCGGCAGCATGTCCACTTCCACCACTTGGGGCACGTCGCTCACGCCAGACGTAAAAAACAAGTCAATCGCGGCGTGCTTGTCCAGGCTATACAGACGATACTGCGTATCAGGCGCAGCCTCAAATGTGACACGCGCCGTATCATCCGGCGCAACGGTCCCAAACGCGTTGATCATCGCACACGCGGCATCAAGATCACCGCCCCGTGTCGCCAAATAATAGGGCGAACTGAAATAGCGACGATAGGTTTTCAGATCAGCGAAAGGGTTGATTTCTAGATCGGCAACGCCGGGGTTGACGGTGAACGTCACCTCGATTTGCCCATCGAGTTCGGTCGAAACGTCGATATTGCACATCGTGCAGTGAAACGCCTGGGGATCAATCTCGTGCAGTCCGCTGTGCTGATACTCCACACTGCCGCACATCGGGCAAATCATGTTCCACTCGAAATCGAACAGCCCCACCTTTGCCGCATGGACAAACAGCGTTACAGTCGCCACCGGGTCGAGCGCGTGGGCTTCGGCAAAACCCAGCGGATCGATCCGGCGCAGGTCCCAGTCCGACGCCGCTGTAATAATCGTACCGAACTGCTGCACATGATCGGCGGTCAATGTGGGGAACGCCGCTAACGCATCAAGTTTCTGTTGAAGCATGGCATGATTCAGTTTCATTGCTGCTCCTTCTTTCGTGTTCACGCTTTCCTATACGGAAATACACGCCTATGGGAGATTGTAGCAGTGTTATATGTCATCAGCAGCAAAGCGCCACGCCGCCGCTACCTCGTCAGCAGTGGGGGCACTCGCAAAACCGGATCGCGTGACCGATACGCCCGCCACATAAGTCGCCACGCGCAGCGCCCGCCGCAAATCCCCCAAGCGGTACAGTGCGATGTGCAACGCCGTCGCGAAGATATCACCCGCCCCAGTGGAATCAACCTGCGCGGCGGCGGGATACGCTTCAAACCGAGATCGCTGTGTCCCCTGAAACACTTTCCCGCCTCGCGCCGCCTGAGTCAGCACTAACAAGGGCGTGAGCGCAGCAAATTCTGTCACCAGATCAGGCGCGTGTTGGATATCCTCCTCGCTGAGTACTGTCAGCGCGCCGTGTGGCAACACATCCTCGGCGGCATCCCAATGCACCTTACGGACACGTCCATCGGGTTCGCGTTGGCGCATCCAACCCTGCGGTGTGATACAAAGGTGCGCCGCTTCAAAGGCCGTCACAAACGCCGGAGTGACTTCGTAAGCCACCACCGCGAGTTGCACTTGTGGCGCTTTACGCCATGCGGCAGGTAGCATTTCCGGCGTGAGTGTGCGCGCCCGATGGTACAACCACTGGGTACGCCCTTTGTCACTGTAACAGTTCTCAAAGGTGGTCGTCTGTGCAGCAGGAACACTTATCACTGACACTTGCGGGGGTAGATCATGTAGCAGCGGTTCATCTGGGGCCGTACTCGTCAAGATACCCACACGCAATCCAAATGCCGCTGCGGTATACGCGCCAAAGGAAACAGGTCCCCCTAGCTGTGGACCGTGTGGCGTCAGATCGCGGGTGATGTGTCCCACCAGCACATAGTCAGGCATCGAAATATCAATTGTGGTCATGATCGTTGCAGCAAAACTCTAGAGCAACCATTTAAGCATAACAAAATGCCGCAACTGAGAGGTCGCGGCATTGCATCATCTTCGGTCAGATCGGTTTAGTCGTCGACGGGAATGATCGTCACTTTGCGGTGATCACCTTCGCCGACACTTTCGGTTTCTACATCCGAGTTGCTGCGCAGCTCCAGGTGTACGATGCGGCGCTCATACGGCGACATCGGTTCGAGCGTCACAGTGCGCTCCATTTGTAGCGCCTGATCCGCCATGCGCTGTGCCAATTGGCGTAACTGCTTTTCGCGCCGCGACTTATAACCTTCCACGTCCAACACGATGTTGGCCCGGCGCTGTAACTCGCGGCTGACGATCAGACGCGTGATATACTGCAACGCCGACAACGTTTCACCGCGCCGTCCGATCAGCATTCCCAAGTCATTCCCCTGAATCTGGAGCACCCAGGGCGGTGTTTCGTTGTCTTCTGCTGGCGCACGATACGCTGTCACTTCCGCCTCGATGTACATCTTGGACAACAACTCTTGCAGCGCTGCCATACCGACCTGCGCGTCCTCATCGAGTTCATCTGCGCTGGCGGGCGATGGCATATCGTCCACGACATCAGCGTCATCCACTATCGACTGCTCAACCCCAGGAGCGGGAATCTCAGCAGGTGGCGCAGCAGCAGGTTCCGGTGCAGCAGCGGGCGGCGGCGCATCCGGGGCGTGACGTGATGGAGCCGCCGTCGTCAATCGCACACGCGCCTGACGTGCCCCCAGCCCTAACAACCCCCGGCTCGGCTCTTCTAAGATTTCGACAATCACGCTTTCGCGCGACACACCAAGTTCTTCTAATCCCAGTTCAATGGCCGCTTCGATGTCGGCGGCACTGGTTTCTACAGACCGCGTATCACTCATAATAGATTTATCCTTTGGCCTTGCTCTTGGCTTTGGCACGGCTGGCACGGCTGTCGTAGATACCTTCACGCTTCGACTTACGACGTAGACGTAGCGCAGCAGGTTTCGCTGGTAGTGCGCTGCCGCCCTCTTCCTCAGCGTCTACGCTGGCCTTACGCGCAGGTTGTGCTGGCGCGGCTTCGTCATCATCCGCGCTGGACAACCCCAGCACGCGCTTAAGATCAATCTTCCCCATCATGGCATATTGACCGATGCCGATGAAGTTTGACGCAATAAAATAGATCGACAGGCCAGACGCAAACGACAGCGCAAAGAAACCAAACATGATGGGCATAATCACCATCATCTGACGGCTGATCTGCGCGGCTTGATCCCCCGCCTGATCGCCCGAACTCTCCTTCGGAGCAGTGGCAGGCATCAGCAGTTTTTGCTGCAAGAATGTCGTCGCGACCACCAACACCGGCAACAGATACATCGGGTCGGGCACAGCGAGGTTCAGCCACAGAAACTTATTGTCCAGCGGAACCAAATGTGATAGTTCTGGAACCCACAAACGCCCGGAGAGATTCAACAACTGGCTCGGCGTCGCCGCCAACGTTGCCACAATCGCGCGGTACAGGCCCAACAGAATCGGCAGTTGGACGATCAACACAAGACAGCCCGCCAGGGGATTCACGCCATGCTCCTGGTACAGCTTCCACTGCTCCTGGGACTGCCGTTCGCGGTCGTTTTTGTATTTTTCTTGCAGTCGTTTCAGTTCCGGTTGTAGCGCTTGCATCGCTTTGGTTGAGCGCTGCTGCCGCATGGTCAACGGATATGTCGCCAAACGCACCAGAATGGTGAACACGATGATCGCCAACACCACATTGCCGCCCAACAACTGATACAGGAACAGCAGAATGGTGATAAACGGGTTGATGATAATATCGAGCATGAAGTGTCCTCAAACGTTAGACTCGGCGTTAGTCGTCGTAGCGCCAGTCACGATCACCGGTTTGAATATTGTACGCCACCAGGCGGTTGTCGCCGTCATCTGTCCCCACCACCACCAGATCAATTGGGCCAGCAGGTGCAGCAGTATCGTCATCGTCGTCGCCGTCGGTGGCAGCGTCACCCTCATCGACAACAGGCGCACGCTCAACCGCAGACACAAAGATCATATTGGTCAGCACTTCGCCGCCCAAACCTTTGTCCCACAGCTTTCTGCCGTCTTCTCTATTCAGAGCATAGATATGCTTGTCCTGGGAGCCGACAACAATGATGTCGCCCGCCACTAACGGAGTAGCACGCAGCGCCTCATCTGACAGGTCTTTTTCCCATACCTGAGACAGCCCTTCGTCCGTCACGCTGATCGCGTAGAGCGTGCCGGATAGGTCGCCCACATAGAGCATGTCATGTTCGGCGTCCAAGGCTGGCGCACCCCACACCCAATCGTTGGTTTCGAAACGATCCACGATACGGCGCTCAGTCAGATCAACCGCCACAACTTCGGACACAAACGTACCGACATAGAGCCAGTGGCGCGCTGCATCATACGTCATGTTACCCGGCACAGCACCGCCCATGCTCTTTTCCCACAGCTTTTGGCCGGTTTCGGGATTCAGTGCATAGAGGTTCTGATCCAGCGACGCCACATACAGTACCGCCGTGTCCCGACCCATTTCCTCATCGGCGGGCACATACAACGGCTTGGCCCATACCCCATGATCCGTCTCGAAGATCCAGGCTTCCTCTGCTGTCTCAGGCACGATAGCAACCACATTACGGCTACCCAGACCCACATAGATATAGTCTGGTCCCACTTCAGCCCCGCCAATCACGCGGTCGGTCGGCGTAGTCGAGACAGGGCCGATGATCGTGTCTTTTTCCGGCTCATACACCCACAGGGCTTCACCGTTTGTCGCATCGATAGCGTGCAGCCGTTGTTCGTAATCGCCCACATACACCACACCATCGACTACCGTTGGCACGGCGTAGAACTTGGCATCATCGTGGTCATAATCCCACAGCGTCGCGCCACTGGCAGGGTTAACGGCAACTACCTTCTCGTCATTCGCGATGTAAATTGCGTTCGTCTCGGCATCCGTCGCGACACCGGGCCAGCTATCAGCACCGCCGCCACCACAAGCAGTCAACACAAACGCCGCCAGCAGCAAAACACCTACTGCACGGCGGGGCGATGCGGTTATGGTATACCAGATTTTCAATGCTACTTCCTTTTGCATCCTGATGAGTACGCTACAGCACACATGACACATAAGTCCTATGGCACAGGGTCATAGCCCCCTGGACTCAACGGATGACAACGTCCAATACGTTTAAGCCCCATCCAGCTACCCTTGATGAAGCCATACTTCTGTATCGCTTCATATGTGTAATGTGAACAGCTTGGTTCATAGCGGCAGCTTGGCGGGAGAAAACGCGAGAAAGTGGCTTGGTACAGCCGGATTAAACCCAGCCCAAGATACTTCATGATGCGGACTCTCCTGACAGGTGCTCCCATACTTCGGCATCACGCAGCACACGATATACCGCCGCACGCACCGCCTCATACGGTTGTCCCACAATTGATTGGCGTGCGATCAGTACCATGTCATACCCCGTGTATAACTGCGGGTGAGCATGACGCACCGCTTCGCGTAGCAACCGACGTATCCGGTTGCGAGCAACAGCCTTTCCAAGCTGCTTGGTAGTAATAAAACCATACCGATTGTGCGCACGCTGGTTGGGTGTGACGCTCAAAATCAGGAAAGGATGTCGCCAAACGGTGCCGTGTTTGCGCAGATGACGAAAGTCATCGCGATGCCGGAGGCGTAAATGACGCTGCATACCGGGCAGCCTTGATTATGCTGCGCTAGGCTTTCCAGTTGATCTTCTTGACATGATTGCACATCGTCGGCGCCAGGACCTTACGGCCCTTAGTCCGGCGGTGCTTCAACACCCGGCGGCCATCTTTGCTCCGCATACGCTTACGGAAACCATGTACACGAACACGCCGCCGCTTCTTGGGTTGATAGGTACGTTTTGGCATCTGAGACCTCTTTCAAAAAACGCGCTCAGGGCGCGGTTATTACACTGACTTGCGATCGCATCTGGTGCTTAAATACACCATGACGAACGATGCGCAAGTATAGCGCATGGCTATAGGGCGGTCAAGCGTGGAACTGACAGTTTCGCGTAAGACACACCATACGGCCATACGCGCATAATGCAGCTAAATGACGCGTGTGGGGTTTGATACAAGATGCATGCAAGGCTCAGCCGGTGTATCTGAAAGGGGAATGCGGCGAGAACTATCGCCAGCGCAACCGGCGCACTACCCAATGTCTACGCACGACTGCGGCCTGAGTATCCCCGATGCTCGCAGATCACCTGGTCATACAACGTATCGTATCGCTCCGCGACCCGGCTCCAGGTAAATTGGCGTTCAACCAATGCACGCCCATTCTTACGCAGGGTGCGCCGCGTGCGCGCATCGCGTAGCACTTGCAGCACCCCCTGGATCAACTCATCATCCGTCTGTCCCATCACCACCTGGTTACCGTGCGTCACAGGGATACCATCACAACTTAGCGGCGTCGCCACGACCGGCGTTTCCATCGCCAATGCTTCGAGTACCTTGTTCTTGATCCCGGCTCCTAACCGCAGCGCGCTCACAAATACCATCGCCATCTCAAAATAGGGCCGCAGGTCCGGTACACGCCCGGTGACCGTGATACTCTCCGAGTCGAACGCCTGAAGTTCTGGGGTCACATTCCCGCCAATGATATACAACCGTGCTTTTGGCTCTTGCTGTTTGATCTGCGGGAACAGATCGCGCGCCAACCGCAGCGCCGCATCCAGGTTAGGCGCATAATCGTAGTTGCCGATAAACATCAACGTGGGTTTTTCTGGTTCGTGACCGGTCGGCGTGAAGTAATCTACGTCTACGCCATTAGGAATCACAGCCAAAGGCAGATCAGCATTCAAGGCACGCAGCGCCTCAGCATCTTTTTCGGTCAACACCACCGTGCGATCATAGCCTTCGAACATCCAGCTTTCAAAGCTACGCGCGAAACGCAGCTCTATCTGCTTTCTCAGCCGCACAAGACGCTGTTGCTCTCCGGCAACGGCACGCTCCAACCACAACGAATATGACTCATACGGCACAATCACATTGGGGATGCGCTGAACCAACTGCCGGTACTCATACACCTGCACGCCCCCGAAAAGGTGCGCCATTGTATACGAATGCGCCTGGGTCGCCTCCTCAATCGCCGTCCACATCTCAGGAGACCAGCTTTCTTCGGCGAGCGTGGGAAACCGCATCTTACGTTTGCGCAGCCTGCGCATATAATCCGCCATGGGGCGTTGCGGCTCGCGGAGCAGCTTCACGCTACGAAACAAATGCTCATAGCGGGGAATATCTGCGATGTCAGCGGGGTGCTGGTAAAACGCAAGCAAATCGATCTGGTGCTGCCGCGCGGACAACTCACGCGCCAGGTAATAGGGAATCAGCCGGTCCCCACGATACAGCGGGAACGGAGGACACCGAGAGATCAGCAAAAGTTCCATTGCACCCCACACTTTCTTGCGCGTGTTATACCAACGCTTCTACCACTTGTGCGAATTGTGCCGCATAGCCTGCGGCGGTGAAATGCTCCAGCACACGCATTCGGCCCGTATTTCCCATGTGTCGCCGCAGGTCTGGATCGCGCAATACTGCCAACACGCGATCCGCAAGCGCGGTAGGGTCTTCCGGCGGCACGAGATAGCCCGTTACGCCATCAACCACCGTCTCAGCCGGACCGCCGTTATCCATACTCACGACCGGGCACGTCATCGCCATACTTTCGAGATGCACCATGCCCAACGACTCAAAACGCGACGGGCATACGATCACATCTGATGCCGCTATGACTTCGCGCGCATCGGCCCAGAAACCAAGATATGCCAGCGTCTCGCGTAACACCGGATCAGTCTGCGCATGGTCCAGCACCGACCGCTTGTAGGCTTCATCCTTCGAAACGCCAAACACATTCTCGCCTGCGACTACAAACCGCGCCTCAGGCAGTGCAGCATGAACATGTTGCGCCATCTCCTGAAATACATCATGTCCCTTGACGTGCTGAAAACGCGCGATCATGCCGACCAGTGGCACATCGTTAGCGATACCCAGTTTCTCACGCACCAGGGAACCGTCCATGTCAGGATGGTAATGCGCGGGGTCTACCCCAGGGATCAACACCTTGATGCGCTCCGGCGATATGATGTCACCGGACCCTGCCAGCCACCGGTCCCGCACTGCCTGCGTAATCGCGATAATCTGCGTAACCTCGTCACGGAAGAATGCGCGCTGCCAGGGTTTCGACTGGAACCACCAGCCCATTGCATTCCAGATCACGGGTATCCCATTCGCGCGGGCCGCATACACCGTAAACGGCAGCGAGTGGTAATCACTGTGGATTGCGGCAATGCTCAACCGTCGCGCGAGCGTGGCGATCTTGCGCCCAACAGGAAAGCGGGACCAGATCGCCGGAACGAACCACTCCGTCGCGCCGCGAAACGGGATCGTATAGACGCGTACCCCGTGTTTGCGTGCCGCCTCCGAAAGCTGTCCTTCGCGTGGACAAACCAGATGTAGCGTAAAGCGGTCGGGGTCAAGCGCGCCCATCAAATTAAGCTGCACGCTCTCGCCGCCGCCCAGCCCGGTATAGGCGGAAACAAACAGCAGATTGAGTTTCTTAGTCATCAGAACGCATACCGCTCCGGATCGAACAAATCAAGATGATCCGCGATCCAATCAATCGTCTTTTGCACGCCTTCTTCCAGCGAAACCTGCGGCTCCCAGCCCATGAGTGCTTTTGCCAGCGCATTGTCAGACCGCAGCCGCAGCACCTCACTCTTATCGGGGCGGATGCGCTGCGCGTCAGTGACGATGCGCGCCTCGCGACCTGTACGCTGATTGCACAACCGGATCGCCATGTCCGCCAGATCGCCAATGCTGATCGTGTGATTTGTGCCCAGGTTAACCGGACGCCCAATCGTCGCGTCCGTCGTGGCGGCGAGCAGGAATCCGCGCACCGTGTCTGTAACGAAGGTCAGATCACGGGTGGGATGCAGCGCACCAAGTTTGACCTCATCGCGCGTCAACGCCTGGCTGATGATCGTAGGAATCACAGCGCGGGCGCTCTGCCGCGCGCCGAAGGTATTGAACGGGCGCACAATCCGCACCGGCAAGTCGTAAGCCGCATGAAAACTCAGCGCCATCGCATCCTGAGCCACCTTCGAGGCCGCATACGGTGACTGCGGGTGCAACGGGTGTTTCTCATTGATGGGCACGTACTGCGCTGTGCCATACACCTCGCTGGTGGACGTGACCATCACGTACGGCGTTTCATGATCGCGTGCGGCGGTCAGCACGTTCAGCGTACCCGTCACATTGACGTTGAACACCTCACGCGGGTGCTTGTACGAGTAGGGAATTGTGATCACCGCACCAAGATGATACACCTGATCCATACCCTGCACTGCTTGCGATACAGCCTCGCTGTCTTGCAAGTCGCCGAAATATAACTCGACGTGCGCACGCACATCCGGCGGCAGGAGGTGCAGGTTCCCCGCCCGATGCCCGGAGTTGTACCGTACAAATGCACGGACCTCGGCCCCTTGTTGGACCAGCATCTCGACCAGATGACTTCCAATGAAGCCTGCCGCGCCGGTCACGAGCGCTCGTGTTGCCATAGATCATTACCCTCTATCTGCGGCGCACATCGCTACGCCGAGTTCATTAACCGCTTGATGCTCATCACAACTTTGGTCGGGGTCAGCAGCACAGCCAACAGCCACGCCCGCAGCACCCCGTGATACTTGCATGTATACGCGAGCAGGTCTTCCCAATAGACGCGCTGTGTCAGACGCGGAACCTGCTTCAGACTCGCGTGTTCGTCGTGGATGATCGGAACGTCCGCGACATAGTGAATTTCTGCGCCGGTCCCGGCAATCTGACGGCACAAATCATCATCGGTGAAGAACAGTTTGAGCCGTGTATCAAAGTGATCGATTTGGTTCAGAATCGCACGCCGCGCCATGATACACGACCCCGGCGCGACTTCTATTGCCCGTGTGGATTTGCGATCCCAGTCCGCATACCACATCCATGCGCGCCGCCGATCACGCCACCCCGCGAACAACGCGCCCAGGAACGTATAGCCCAAAACATTGTCCACGAATTCCGGGAACCGCGAGCAGTTGCGCTGCAACACTCCATCAGCAAACGTCATGCGCGGAGTCACCGCACCGACTGCCGGATGTTCGTCTAAATACTGCGCCAACGTCGCCAGCGCGCCCGGTGGGATGATCGTGTCAGGGTTGAGAATTAGCACATAGTCGCCCTGCGCCGCGCGCATCCCCAGATTGTTACCGCCGCTGAACCACAAATTCGCACCGGATTCAAGCACCTGCACCGTCGGAAACTGCGCTCGCACCATGTCTGCGCTGCCGTCCTGAGACGCATTATCAACCACGATGATTTCATGCGTGAGATCGCCGGTCGTCGCAGTCAATGACTCCAACGCGCGGGCGAGATCAATGCGCGTGTTGTAGTTGCAGATCACAGTCGTGAGCTTCATGCGTACCTAACCCGATGCAATCGTCCAATCGTGGCGCGAGTATAGCGCAAAACCGCCAGCACGCGAAGAACGCACACGCGGTAGTGGTGACACATTAACTGATGCAGGCCAAATTGTAGTGGTGCACGAACAAC
>CBEVZO010000048.1:0-11102 GCA_965554365.1 uncultured Anaerolineae bacterium | reverse complement strand
CCCAGCAGACGCACCATGGCACCTTCACCCTCAACGGTGACTACGAGTTGGTGATGGTGGTGATGCAGATGGTGGGCCACCCGGAGTTTGACTGCCCGGAAGGCGATCATTTGTATTGCACCTGGGAGGATCAGCTCAACGAACACTTCAACGTTTATCTCAAGCGGTCTGGTGCCCCCAACTGGATACTGGAATACCACGCCGCCGACCAACCCTTCGACCACGCGGCTGTGCTGCACCCGAACACCTATCTGGGTATGATGGAGGCGGGTGAACACGAGTTGATAATTACGCACGCGGGTAATCCCGAACCGAGTAACTCGACCAAGGCGAGTGTGGGCGCGCTGGTCGCCATCTGCGCCACCACAGCCGACTTCTAACGGCACGAGACAGAACAACCCGGTTGTGGGCGGGCCTGTCCCGTCCACACCGTGAACCATAGCACATCGTGGGGCGTCTGTTTGCTGGCAGACGCCCTATTCGTTGTGTACAATACTTTGGCACACCATACTGTTTTGATAAACGACTGCGTGTTCGATGCATGATTGCCCGCTGGGGTGTGTGCCGTACGCACGGTCAATGGAGACACCCGTGATGATAAAAAGACCAGCATTCTGGTTTGTGTTGCTGCTCATGGTTTCTAGCGTGGGGGGCGTGCTGCGCCTGCCACCCGCCCCCGCAGCGGCCCAGGATACGATTGACTGCCTGGAACGCGCTGAACAAGCTCTAGAACTGTTGCAGCAGCGCGAGGTTGCATTGATACAAGGGCGTGCTATCACTGCCCTCTATTTGATACACGAAGCGAAAGAACTATTAGAACCCTGTACCTTCAATACTGATCCAGGGTTGTATGAGACAGGCCGCACTAACCGCTGGGAGCCAGTGAGCGGATACATCGGCAATGCGAACATGATGCGTGTGCCCGCAGGCTGTTTTCTCATGGGCAATGCTAGCGGTGAACCTGATGAGCAGCCGGTGGATGAAGTGTGCCTATTCACGCCCTTCTGGATCGACGAAACCGAGGTCACGCGTGAGATGTACACCGCTTGCGTCAATGCTGGTGCTTGTACTCCTACTGAACCCGTCGATAGGCCAGTGCGCGATACCCAGCCGATCAGCAATGTGTCCTGGTTCCAGGCTACCGCGTTTTGTGAATGGCGCGGGCTGGAACTGCCCACCGAAGCACAGTGGGAATATGTGGCACGCGGTCCAATGGGCTGGCTATATCCTTGGGGTAATGAATTTGACGGCGCGAATGTAGTGTATGGGAGAAACTCGAATGGCGAACCGGCGGACGTGGACGTTGATCTGCGTCAAGAGGGCGCATCCTGGGTCGGTGCGCTGGACATGGCCGGTAACGTTGCCGAGTGGGTTCAGACCGCCTATCACCCTTATCCCAACATTGAGGATTGGGGCAACGAAACAGAGTTAGACCCGCGCATCTATCGCGGAGGCTCATATCTCCATGCGCTATCGAATTATCTCACCGCGACGCGGCGCAGCAGCAACCCGCCCGCGTTCACCATCGATTCGTTGGGGTTCCGGTGCGCTAACCCCTCGCTGACAGTGACTAGAGCCAGCACTAACTGCCGCGCAAACTATGCAACGGCTTTGGCTTTGTTGCAACGGGAACGGAGCGCATTGGGAGAGGGAAACATCGCTTATGTGTTCTTGATGATGGAAACCGCTTATCCGTTGCTGGAGTCTTGTGCGAGCAACGCTCGGTGGGAGCCGGTGGTCGAGGAAATCGACGGCGTGAACATGGTGCATGTTCCGCCTAGTTGCTTCACGATGGGCCGGGCGCATGGGTCCAGCAACGAACAGCCCGCGCACGAGGTGTGTCTCGACGCCCCGTACTGGCTCGACCAGACGGAAGTGACGCGCGGCATGTATAATGACTGCGTCGCGGCAGAGGTGTGTACTCCCGTGCGGCCCTCGGAGTATGTGACCCGCGACACACAACCAGTGATTCGCGTCTCGTGGTTCCAGGCGCAAACGTACTGTGAATGGCGCGGTGCGCGTCTGCCCACTGAGGCGGAATGGGAATATGCGGCGCGCGGGCCGGACGGTCTGCTGTATCCCTGGGGCGAGACGTATATCGCGCGGAACGTGGTCGCCAGTTCATTTGCGCCCGAAGATGTGGGCAGTCTGCCGAACGGGGCGTCCTGGGTCGGCGCGCTGGACATGAGTGGCAATGTTGCGGAGTGGGTCAGCACCATCTACCAGGTCTATCCCTATACGGCGGATGACGGTCGCGAAGACCTGACCGATGAGAGCAGCCCGCGCGTGATGCGTGGGGGATCATTCGCTGATCTGGGCGCGTATGATCTGGACATGACCGGACGCGACGAGGCCGATCCGCACGCGGCAGCCTCCACGACCGGGTTCCGCTGCGCGCAGTAGTCATCTACACGCTGAGCAAACACCACGCCGCCTGATCCGATATGCGCGATCAGGCGGCGCGTTTTTTTGTGCGTGTATCGCGTGCTTACGACTCCGGCCCCACCTGATCCAGCACGGCCTGCGCATCGACCTGCGCCCAATGATAGCCGGTCCACGCGCCAATCGCGAGCGCCTGCGCCGCCTGTGTGGACGCCGTCGCCGTGTCGCCCTCCGCGAGCGCGACCTGCGCCAACGCCACGCGCGCGTCCGCTTCGTAGAACACAAACCCATCTTCGATGCAATAGCCGAGCGCCTCGTCGAGCAGGCCACGCCCCGACGCAACCTCGCCGCCGTGCAGCGCCCGCCAACGCCCGTAGGCAATCAGCGCCTCGATCAGCACATCGCGCCGGTCAATGCCCCGCGCAATAGTCAACGCCTGCTCATAGTGCGCCTGCGCCGCGTCGTGGGTTCCTGAATCCGTGTCCAGGTCGCCCAGCACGCGATGACATTGGCTTTCCAGACTTGGATTGTGAAGGTGCTTATTATTAACAGTGATATTGGCGTCCGTCACCCGGCGCGCGTAGTCCGCCGCCCCGGCCCGACGTAGGTGATCGGCGTGCTGGACGCCGCGAATGCTGTAGAGATACTGCATACTCGAATCGATAGCATGTTCCAGTACTTCCGCCTGCTGGAAGGTGTCTCCGGCGGCATTCAAGTTCCCGTACAAGTAAGCGATCCACGCCGCCCACACCAGCGACCTCGTTTCATCCTGCTGACGGTTTCGTTCGTCCGTCACCTGCCGCGCCTGGGCCAAAGACACCGCCGCCGCCTCCGACGCCTGGGCAAGCTGACCGGTTTGGACGTAGACGGTGGTCAGGTTGTTGTAGCCGGCGCTGGCGTTGCTGTGGTCGCCCATGTCAACTGCCATCGCATTGCTGCGCTCAGTAAACAGCACGGATGCTGCCAAGCGACCCAGGTTCATCAGACAAAAGCCAACCTCGTTTAGAATAAAGCGTTGTTCCCCCGGACGGCTGACCTGGGGATCGCCCGTCGGATCGCGGTTGGGGAAGAATTCCAGCAGCAAGTTGTATTCTGTTTCATATGCGCCCAGGATACTGGTGATGACCCACCTATCGCCCTGGTCGACACGATCACGATAAACTCTGTACGCCTCGTCATACGCCCCGGCGCGGCACAGATGATGCACCACCTCGATGTAGGGTTGCAAGTCATCCAGCGTGGGGGTGTCGCGTACGCCCAGCATCGCATACAGTGATGTGGACTGCTTCTGAGTAGCTGCTGCCTCCTGATAATGCTCCGCCGCTGCTTTGTGGACCACGTTCTGCGCGGCGCGGCTCTCGCTTTCCAGCAGGCGCAGGTAGTGGTTGCGCACCAACGGGTGCGTCGTGAACTGTCCCGCCCCACGCCGGATCAGGCGGCGTTCTTCCAGGCGTGTCACCAGCGCGGCGAAGGCAGCGTCGTCCAGTCCGGTCAGCGGCACGTTGACCGCGTCCGGCCCCGTCTCCGTGCGGAACACACGGTCGAAGGCGCTCTCCGGCACAGGCAGCCGGAACACGCTGAACAGCTTGAGGAACGCGCGCTCGGCCTCGCTCAAGTGTTTGTCGTAGCGGACCAGGATGCGGCCCACGCCTTGATAGCGTTTTTCCTTCTCGGCGTAGACGTCCAACTCCGGGAACATTGTCTTATCGTAGCGTCCCGCGTCGCCGCCCTCGGTATCGCGCAGGTACGCCCCGATCAGCGTGACGGTCAGCGCGTGCGCGTGCCAGTCATTGACGATGGTTTCCAGCGCCGCGTCCGTGCCGGTCAGTCCCACGTTACGCAGCAGTTGCACGCCGTCGGCCAATTCCAACTGTGCGACCTCGCGCTGCACATGGGCGATGTGGCTCAGCAGATCGCGCAGCGGCGCACGGCTGGTCACCAGACAAAACGAGGGATGCTCACCCTGCGCGCACAGTTCCAACAGCCGCAGCACGTCCCGGTTGGCGACCGTGCCGTAGTCGTCGCCGTCGGGGTCTTGCATCACCTCGAAACCGTCCAGTACCAACAGCACGCGCCGTTCGTACAACATCGCGCCCACCGCTTCCGCGCGCGCGGCAGTCGAGGTCCACTGCTGCGCCACGTCGCCGTAAAGATAGCGCGCAAGTTCTTCTAGCATCGCCTCCGAGCTGCGGTTGTCGTAGAAATTCCACCAGAACGCCGCGTCCGGCGGATTGCCGGCCAGGAGTTGCACCACCCATTTGAACGCCAGACTGCTCTTGCCCTCGCCGCCAAAGCCGATCAGCGATGTGATGTGTACCGCTGGATTCGCATAATCCATGTCAAGCTGTTTCAGCAGCACCGCGCGCCCCACCCATTCGGGCAGCGTCGGCGGCTCTGCCGGACGGTATTCGGGTTCGAGCGGGAACACCACGACATTCGCGGCAGCGCGTTCCTGCGCCTGTTCCGTTGGCGGCGGATCGGAGGTCAGCGGCAGTTGCCAATCCTGATGCAGCTCAAGGTTTAGCGGTGCGATACGCAGCACGCTGCAATCCACCGCAAAACTAAGATCGCGGTTGGCTAAGTCTTTGCCAGAATCCCATACTTCCGCGACCACGCCCACCACCAAGTTGCGCGTCTTATCTAGCACCGCCGCGCCGCTCATACCGCTATCAATATCCTGCGACTTGAGTTGGACCAACTCGCCATGCAGCACACAGTCGCTTTTGCCCGCGAAACCGACGATCACGCCCTCGCCATTCACGCCTTCATAGTTTTCGATAGTGATGAAGCCGTAGGTCACGAACTCGTGCTGCTCCGGGAAACCATGCGACCGTTCCGCATCGCCCAACACCGCCATCTCGACGCCGGGGGGCAGCGTGTCAGCGTCCAGTTTGAGGATCACCACATCGTCGTCGTGATCGTCAAACATGCGCGCGACCTTCGCAGGAAACAGCTTTTCCTCCTTCTCGCCGCTGATGAGCGGGAAGTAAACGTCTACCGCCGCGCCAACCACGCACGGCTTAGTCACCGCTTCCACGACATGTTTGCAGGTCACCAGCAGCGCGCGCCGGAAGTCAACCGCGAACGCCGTTCCCACGATGTGCCCGTTCGGTTTGCGCACCTGCGCGGTGAACTTGCGAATCGGCTGGAGTTTGCCGCCCGGTTGCGTCATGGTTTCCTCCAGGTGATTTTCGCCTTGATGTGAAACTCACCGTCCGCCTGCATCACGATTACGCCCGCTTTGGTGCTGATCTTCACGCCGAACTCCAATTCGACCTCGTCTGGTTCCGCTTCACTCACCAACGTTTTTGCTCTGCGCGCAATCCAGCCAATCGTACTCAGCGTCTTCTCCACCGCTTCACGCGAGCGCCCGCTGAGTTCCGCTAACTCGTCGGGATCAGCCTCGTCAGCCGACACACGGCGCAGCGTCCCCGCGTCCTCGAATTCGACCAGCACCAGCATATTGTCGTCAGACATGGAACCCCTCCTACAGATGCGCTTAAATTTCCCTGTAGTATAGGGCAACTGCGCTGGCAGGGGAAATGTTCCAGCACACCACCACGCCGCCTGATCCGATGTGTGCGATCAGGCGGCAAGTTATACTCAATGTGTGGCTGCTTTACGACGCGGGCAAGGCGACCCGGAACCCTAGTATGTCACCGGTATAACCGGGATAGTTGCCGCCATGATAAAATGCGCGGGCGTAATCCGTGCTGTCGCGCCACGAGCTACCGCGCACGTTGTGCATTTCCCCCGTAGCCGGTCCGGTGGGGTCTTGCGCGCCATCGGTCAACGTCGCGTAGTAGTCGCGCCCATAATAATCCGCCGTCCACTCCCAGACGTTGCCCGCCAGATCATACACGCCCACCCAGGACGCGCTCCCTGTGATGGACCCTACCGGCACAGTCATTCCCACACAACCCTCCATGTTGCCTGCGCTACACGTAGGCGCATGGTCGCCCCAGGGATAAATCCACCCTTCCGGGCCGCGTGCCGCATATTCCCACTGCGTTTCGGTGGGCAGCATCCCGCCCCACCACGCAGCATAACCGGCGGCATCGTACCAGGATACAAACGCGACGGGATGATCGGCATACGCGGGGTTGTCAAAGAAAGTGGTATCTTGCGGACGCGCACAGCTCCCGGCATTTACACACACCGCGTACTGATTGTTGGTCACTTCGGTTTGTGCCAGCCAATACGCGCTCACACATACCCGCCGCACAGGACGCTCGTCTACATCGCCGCTTGCGTGACCCATCAAAAAGCACCCTGCTGGCACATAGGCCACGCGCGTGCCTTGCATTTCACGGGTGACAGGGGTCCAACTCGCATTCGCTGATCCAGCGGGAAAGAAGGCCGCCGTCAATTCCTGTGTGTCAGCGGCGGTGTCGGGAGCAGGATCGGTTGGTGTGTTGCTCAACCCACTGGGATCGAATGATCGTGCACAGCGGAAGCCGAGATGGCTCATCGTATTATCCGGCAAACTGCGGTCGCGTTCACCTGTGTAGAGGAAATCTGCTGGATTGCGCCAGCCCCCGCCGCGCAGCACACGCCATATTCCGCTGTCCGGTCCCTGTGGATTATCCACTCCGGCGGGCAGCCTGGCATAATATTCGCCTCCATACCAATCCGCCATCCATTCCCAAACATTGCCACTCATGTCCAGCGCCCCAACCCAGGACGCGCCATCTGGATAGCGGCCTACTGGTGCGGTGCTGCTTGTGTTGCCCTCCCATACTGCGTACTGGGCCACAAACGTGTTGCCCCAGGGATAACGCCACCGGGAAGGCCCGCGCGCGGCATATTCCCACTGTGCTTCCGTGAGCAGATGCTCGCCGCGACTTTCGCAAAAGTCACGCGCCTGATACCAGGTCACGTTTTCGCGCGGGTTATCAGCGTTGCTGAATGCGCCCGACGATCCGTATTGCGCGTTGGTCACTTCGGTGCGGCTAATCCAGAACGGTGCGGTGAAACATACCTCGTGCGCCGGACCTTCATCCTCATACCATGAGCGTTCACAGTTGTCATAATTAGTGTGGCATTCGGCGAGTAGAGCGTCAATTTCTGGCTCCGTAGTGCCCATTTGGAAGCAGCCTGCCGGGACCAACATCATTTCAATCCCGTCAAAAGTGTGGCTTACCGGAATCCAGTCGGCATTATTCGCGCCAGCAGGGAAGAACACGCGCGTGTAATCAACCTCGCCGCTGGTCAGATCGGGCGTGGCGGTGAACGTTGGTGAGGGAACGAACGTCATTGTGGGCGATGGCATCATGGTGTGTGACGGCATGGGGGTGATGGTGGGGGTGGCGGTTGGTAGCGGTGTATCGCTCGGTGTGGGTGTGTTCGTCCAGACCGCTGCGGTGGCGGTTTGTCCCACCACAAAAATCTCTGTCAGTTCCGCTGCCACCGTCGCTTCAATGTTGGGCGTAGGCGTGAGCGTCCACTGTGTTGCCGTGAGCGTGTCAAGCGCCTGGATCGTTTGTTGCACTACGTACTCGATGTCTACCGTTGGTGTGGCGGTGAGTGTGATCGTGGGCGTGTATGTCGCGGTGGCGCTGCTCGTTGCGGTAGGCGTCAGGGTGAATGTTGGTGATGCGGCGTCTGTCGCGGTCGCGGTCGCGGTCACGTTCACGGTCGGGGAAGGCGTTGGTGTAAACATCGCCAGATGCGCGGGGGAGGGCGGCGGTGTAAGCGTGTCCGTCGCCAGACCCGCCTGTTGCACCGCGTCACCAGAGGCCGGATCACTCTCGTCGCCCCCATTCAACGTCGATAGCAGCAGCAGTCCGATCAGAATCACCACCACTGTCGCAACCAGCCACAGCAGCGGCGAGCGGGTCATGGTGCGTAGCGTGGGCACAACAGACGCGGACGCCGCAGGCATAGACCCAGCAGGGTCGGAAAGCATGGCTGTGCGCGGAGGCGGCTTACGGTCAATGGGCACGGTGAAGAATGCTGTCCCCGCGCCCACATGACCCTGGATCGCGCGTTCAAACGCTTGTGCCAACGCGGTACAGGAGTGGAACCGATCCGCTGCCACCTTTGCGAGCGCGCGTTCGATGACGTGCGAAACGGCTTCTGGTACATCG
Source organism: uncultured Anaerolineae bacterium (assembly GCA_965554365.1). GTDB lineage: Bacteria > Chloroflexota > Anaerolineae > Aggregatilineales > Aggregatilineaceae > CAYRNY01. The sequence goes on along the minus strand of CBEVZO010000048.1, from coordinate 2,631 downwards.
GAACGGTAGTTGTGCAGCGGCGGCGGGGCTTCGTAGAGATGCTTGTGCATGAAGCCTGCCGGTGTCGGTGAGTCAAATGGCAGTTGCGCGGTTACCAATTGGTACGCCATGACGCCCAGCGCGTACTGATCGGTGGCGGGCACAAGTGTCTCGCCGCGCCACTGTTCCGGGGCCATAAAGCCCCATGTGCCTACCACCAGGCCCGACGCGGTGAGTCCGGTGCGTGTATCTTGCATCAGCTTGGCGATGCCAAAATCGACCAGAATGGCGTTGCCGTGCGTGTCGAACATCACATTAGAAGGCTTGATATCGCGGTGCAGCACATTCCTGCTATGCGCATAATCCAGTGCGCTGGACACTTGCTTGAGCAGTGTCGCCGCTTCGCCCAGTGACGGTAATGGACGCTGATCCGTGTTGCGCTGAACCAGGCGTGCCGCCAGCGAGCCACCGGTAAGCTGCTGCATCACAAGATAGCTGATGCCGTCTTGTACGCCCGAATCGTAGATGTGGACAATGTGCGGATGTTCTAGCGCCCCTGAAGTTTCAATTTCACGGGTGAAGCGTTCCAGGCTGTCTGGATGGGTCAATACATGCGCAGTGAGGACTTTCACGGCCACGTACCGCTTGAGCGTGGGCTGATAGGCGCGGTATACGGCTCCCATGCCGCCCACCCCCAGCCGATCACGCAGTTCGTACTGGCCGAGTGTCTGCCCGGTCAAATCCTGCATACCCATCGGATGCTCCTGAATTGTTTGAGACACGCGCTAGAAGAGGTTAATCAGAAAGTATAAAACTGGTCCGGGCATGTGTCAAAACCGGCGTGGATGAAGGGACCCATACACACAAAACGCCGCGCGACCCCGGCAAACGCTGAGATCGTGCGGCGTAAGTCTTGGTGTGGTCGGTATCACTGTGGCGGATCGCAGTACAGCGACACGCCCTCAAAGGTCACTTTCACCGCCTGGATCGCGTTTCCTTGTGCAATTTCGAATACTTGCCAGCCCGCCATCATGCCGCCTTCGATGGCTTCCTGACCGTTCAGGTTCTCGCTCAGCACGAAGATTATTTCTTCGTCCCATTCTTTGCCATCTGTGTCCACAAGTCGGAACCCAGTATGCAGGATCTCGTTGCATTTCGCCTGATTGCACCGGACATCAAACCACACCAGGACATATTCCGCGCCATCTGCCGCGTCGCGATTCCCGCTGTGGAAACCCTCGATTGTGGCATCTGCCGGGCGAATGAGTTGCGTCGCGCGGACTTCACCATCGTCGAACTGCATCCATGTTCCGGCAGCGATGGGTTCATCCAGTGTGCCGCGCCCATTGTTGGCCTCAAGCGCGTCTTTTTGCGCTTTGTCTTGTCCCGCGTTGATCAACACCGCGATGATCAACAAAATCACAAGCACTCCACCGCAGAACAACGCCGGAGCTACACACCCTATACCCAAACCAATACCCAGACAACTCGGCCCGCGCCGTTCGCTTGGTTCGCGCTGTTGTCTGCGTCCGCGACGACCTTTCGATGAGGGTTCCTCAGCGAATGGTGAGTCGAGTTCGTCTAGTTTAGCGAGCCATTGCTGCGCGGTGGGATGGTCAATGCCCATCAAAATCGCGCGGGCTTCAGCGTAGCGTTTGGCTTTGATCAACGCGCGCGCCCGTTCCATTTGTTCCTGTGCCATGATTACCTCTCCGCAATATTATGTCTACGGCAGTGGGGATCATTGCCGTTATACAAACAACTCCACGATCTTGAACTCGTCCACATCTACAAGGCCCTGGTCGGTCAGCTTGAGGCTGGGAATCACTTCCAGCGCCATGAAGCTCATCGCCATGAACGGATCGTGCAGCGGAGAGCCGAGTCCCTCACGCGTGATCGTCAGCAGCGCATCCAACTGTTCGCGCACCACGTCCACTGGCTGATCGCTCATCAGCCCGCCGACCGGCAGCGGAAGCTGTGCCAGCATTTCGTCGCCGTCCATCGCGACAAGGCCGCCGCCCATCCGCTCGACGGCGTGCGCCGCGTGCAGCATACTGGCGTCGTCCACGCCAATCACGACGAGGTTGTGGTGATCGTGTGCCACTGTGCCCGCAATCGCGCCGCGCTTGAGGCCAATTCCGGTGATGAAACCCTGGCCCATGTTGCCGGACGCGTGATGCCGTTCGATCACGGCCATTTTGAGGATATCGCGTTCCAGGTCGGCAATCGCATGACCGTTTTCGGTGCGCGCGTCCATGATGTGATGCTCGGTGACGAGTTGATTCGCTAAGCTGCCAATCACGCGAATGCGGTGACTCTTGGCGGGGATGCTGAAATCCACGTCTGTCCAACGCACATTCACCGAACGCGGCAGCGGCTTCACACGCGGCGGATTCACGCGTGCGACCATTTGCCCGTTTTTCGCCACCAAGTGTCCGCCGCGATACACTTCTTCTGGACGTGGCGCATTGAGATCGGAGAAGATGAACAGATCGGCACGGCGGCCCGGTGCAATCGCGCCCCGGTCGTGCAGATGGAAATACTCCGCCGGATTCAGTGTGCCGATGCGGATCGCCATCACCGGATCGAGACCGCCCTCGGCAATCGCGACGCGAATCATATAGTCGATGGAGCCTTCATCGAGCAGATCGG
>CBEVZO010000047.1:0-11116 GCA_965554365.1 uncultured Anaerolineae bacterium | reverse complement strand
GTCGGTGACGGTGCGAAGGTCACGAACGGCACAGGGGTAAATGTTTGTGTCGGGCCAAGCTGCTGCGGCACTGTCGCTATAGGCGTGTTCGATGGTTGCGGCGTGTAGGTCGGCTGTGACGTGTAGGTCGGCGGCGGCGTACTCGACGGCCATGGCGTGTTGGTGGGCAGCGGCGTATACGTCGGCTGGATCGCCTGTGTCGGCGGCGGTCCCTGCGTCGGGAGCGGGGTACTCGTGAGCTGCGTTGGTGCAGCGGTGTTCACTGGGGTCAGCGTAGCTGGACCAACCGGCGCGCCGATAGGAGTGCTGGTCGGCAGCGGCGTGCTGGTAGACGGATCAAGCGTCGGGAACGACGTTAGCGTCACTGCGCCACTCGGTAGCGGCGTAAGGCTTTCGGCAGTCGGCGCGCCAGCGGCGTTTGTGGCGGCGGCGATGGGGTCCGTCGTGGGGGGCAGTACATCGGTCGGCTGCGCGGTTACAACCGGCCCTGGTGTCGTCTGATTCTGCACCGGGACTACGGATTGGGGCGTTGGCTCAATATCATCCGCCACCGACTTAAAACATCCGGTCAATCCGAGCGCCAGCAGCGCGACCAGGACCATCCACACTGCAAGACGAGCATGAGTCCGCATACGATTTCTCTCCTGAGGGCCTTGTCTCTACGTCGCAGTGTACCATTACTGCGCTATCCGCACAAGCGACTGCCACCCGCATTGAAATTTCTGTTCTCACAGATAGAAAACCGTCGCTGGCACAGCAGGCGATCCTCCGCTCCGTTCCGGGACGATGCGACCGTTAAGGCTGGTCGCACGTCCCATCCACGACGCTGCGAATCGCCTGGATCAGTGGGGGGCGGCGGCGCACGAAAGTTGTCCAGCGGTCCGGCACAACGTGTTGTGCTGCTGCGATTCGTGCATAGGCCGCGCGAATCAAAAGAGGGCCGCCTGCGCGACCCTCTCGTTATGCTTGTTCATGGTGCTTGGTTACTGTTCCGGTCCATGCGTGAAGTCCTCGCCGGAGTCGTCCGCGCTATCCTGTTCCAGCTCCCGGCGGGATTTCGCTTGCCGGGCCAGACGTTCGCGGCGATCCCACACCAGAAATTCCTCGACCGTGCGTGTATCTTCGTGATGCACCCAGTCCTTACGATCGGACCACGCATCACAGCCCAAGAAGGCGAAGCAGTGGACCTGCACCCACTCACGCCCACAGGCCGGACACACACCATCGGTATCGAAGATGTGCCATTTGTGCCCGCAGCGACACGCCCATTGATGGTACGGTTGCGGTCTCCAATCACACTTGGGGCACGCGATATACATCGTCCTACCCTCCCATTACATTACAGCCCACGCTAATTTTCTGCCAAGCCACCCATCATTCCAATACAATTCCATTATGCACCTAAATGGTCACGTTATCTCCCCCTAATTTTACGGGGAAAGGGGCGCAAACACAATGCACCCCTAGATTGAGGGTGCATTTCACATGCGGGGCGCTGCGAGAATTCACACCGGGAGTTTCGTAGGGGTGCTGCTTGCGGCGCTCTGGGTAGTTAGCCCCTATCCCCCCAACCCCCTTTCCCCGCAGGCGGAGAAAGAGGGAGTTGATCGCGTGGTGAAGTCCCCTCTCCGCACGTGGAGAGGGGGACCGAGGGGGGGAGGCCGAACGCGATTGAATTCACATCGCGCGTACAGTATTCCCCGGTGGTTAGGCCTATTGAATTCCAGTGAGTTATATGCCAAACGTCAGGTGTTCAATCCCTCCGCTTGCTTTATACTTCCACAGTTGCTATTTATACAATGATGGTTGTGCTATTTTTCACAATCGTTCATCTCGAAGGAGCCACTTCACTTATGGATCACGGTCCTGCTGTTGAAATGGGACAAGACAACGCCTCCGACATCAAAGCGCGGATCGGCTCGATCTTGTTCATCGTGTACGGCCTGGTGTATGCCGGGTTTGTGATCATCAATACCATTAGCCCCAAGTCGATGGGCGAAACCATCGTGCTCGACCTCAACCTCGCGGTCGTGTACGGCTTCGGCCTGATCATCCTCGCGATTGTCATGGGTCTGATTTACAACGTTATCTGCACCAACTACGAAAAGCGAATGAACGGGGAGCATAACGCATGATTTACGACGCCTCTCCCATCGCTGTTGGACTTTTCATCACATTCGTACTGTTTGTGTTGGGCATCTCGTTTTACTTCGCGCGTAGCACCAAAGACTCAAAGGGCTATTTCGCGGCAGGTGGCACGATCCACTGGGGCGTGAACGGTATCGCCTTCGCGGGCGATTACCTCTCGGCGGCGTCGTTCCTGGGCATCGCGGGCATGATTGCCACCGTCGGCTATGACGGCTTCCTGTACTCGATTGGCTATCTCGCGGGCTGGGTCGTGGCGCTGTTTGTCGTCGCGGAGCCGCTCAAGCGCCTGGGAAAATACACGTTCTCCGACGCGCTGGATGCTAAGTTCAACTCCAAGGCTATTCAGTTGATGGCGGGTATCAGCACGCTTGTCGTGTCGGTCTGTTACCTGATCCCGCAGATGGTCGGCGCGGGTGCGTTGGTGACCCCGCTGCTCGGTCTGCCGCACTTCGTCGGCGTGATCATGGTCGGCGCGATTGTGATCTTCATCGTCGCGACGGCGGGCATGGCCTCCACTACCTACGTGCAGTTCCTCAAGGGCGGTCTGCTGATCATCTTCTCGACGATCCTGGTGATCCTGGTACTGCGCAACGGGTTCGCGCTCAAGCCGTCGGATGACTATCACGACTTTGTCACCATCCCTGCGACTGTCGAAGACGGCACAGTGACCGCCATCGACGCCAACCCCCATGTGCTTATCGGGCAGGAAACTGTGGGTGATCACACGTTCGTTGCGCTAGAAGACGAGGGCGTCCCGACATGGTGGAGCCTGGATATGAACGGCGGCGACCCGCTGCTGCGCGAAGCGCTGTCGATTGTCGAAACCGCTGACGGCGACACGCTCTATAACGGTGCGCCGAAAGAAGACGAACTATTCTATCTGGTGGGTCACTTCAACAAGATTATCGTGGACGGCGAAGAAGTTGAGTCCGTTGAGGGCCTGAATCCCGCCGAATTTCTCTCGATCATCGAGGCCAGCGAGATCGTGCGCTTCAAGAAGGAAACCTTCACCAACGGCGACGACGAGGTCACGTTGTGGTATCAGACGATCACCTCCGGCGAGCAGATTATGCGCCCCGGACTGAAGTTCAAGGTGAACGAAGGCTCGACCACGTCCTCCAAGCTGAACTTCATCTCGCTGATGCTGGCGCTGTTCTTCGGGACGTCTGCCCTGCCGCACATCCTGATCCGCTACTACACCGTGCCCGACCAAAGCTCGGCGCGTAAATCGACCATTGTGGCGATTACGGCGATTGGCTTCTTCTACATTCTGACGCTGTTCATGGGCCTCGGCGCGATGGTCAACGGCGTGCTGGATGTCGAGAGCAGCAACATGTCCGCGCCGCTGCTGGCGAAGTATTTTGGCACGGGCCTGTTCGCGATTGTCTCTGCGATTGCGTTCGCGACGGTGCTGGGCACGGTCAGCGGCCTGATCGTGGCGTCGTCCGGCGCAGTGGTCCACGACCTCATGCGCAGCTTTGGCGGCATCAAGCTGTCGGACTCGCAGCAGGTGCGCGCGGGTAAAATCGCGGCGGTCGTCGTGGGTGGCTTCGCGATTCTGTTGGGGATTTTCTTCAAGGGCGAGAATGTGTCGTTCCTGGTCGGGTTGGCGTTCGCTGTGGCGGCGTCCGCGAATCTGCCCGCGATCCTGATGCTCTTGTTCTGGAAGAAGACCACCGCACCCGGTATCGCGTCGTCGGTATTTGTGGGTATGGTGTCGGCGCTGGTGCTGATCATGCTCTCCCCGGCGATGTACGAGCGCTACGGTGTGGGCGCGACCGCACCGTTCCCGCTGGATAACCCCGGCATCGTGTCGATCCCGCTGAGCTTCGCGACGCTGATCGTCGTCTCGCTGATGACACAGAAGCGCGACACGCTGCGCGTCGAGGCGTAAAATCACCTCACCCCCCAGCCCCCTCTCCCGCCAAGCCGGAGAGGGGGAGTTGTAATTCGTCGCTTCAGATGGGACACGGATTAACGCAGAACGGCCTCACCCCCCGACCCCCTCTCCATCCGAGACGGTTGATCTCGCTGGCGCTCGCTGCAACCTATGGAGAGGGGGAGAAAAGCGGCGTATGTGGTGTGCGAGTTGGCGCGTTGTGTGTTGGCGGGATTAAGGGGTCTGGCATATACTGGGGGCAGGTTCCGCGCTGTTTCTAGATGGGGGAATTATGTCGCGCATATTCATTTCCTACCGCCGGGCTGATGCAGCAATGGCTACGGGGCGTTTGTATGATCGCCTTGCGGCGCATTTTGGCGCTGAGAGTCTGTTTATGGACATTGACACGATCCCGCTGGGCATGGATTTTCGGCAGGTGATCGCCGAGGCCGTCAGTCAATGTACGATCTTGCTGGCTGTGATTGGGGACCGTTGGCTGACCTTGACCGGAGACGATGGGCGGCGACGACTGGACGATCCCCGCGATTCTGTGCGGCTGGAGATCGCGGCGGCGTTAGAACGCAACATCCCGGTGGTGCCCGTGCTGGTGCAGGGCGCGCGCATGCCTGGAGAGGCGGAGTTACCCGCGCCGCTGAAGCCGTTGGCCTACCGCAACGCGATTGAGTTGAGTCATGCGCGTTTTAATGCGGATGTGGCGCGGCTGATTCAGGGCTTGGAGCAGCTTAGCGGGGCTATGACACGTCCTGTGGCGATGAGTTCGCCGCCGCCCGCTGACATTCTGCCATCCCTCTTTGCGTGGATCAAGATTCCAGCGGGGCAGGTGATCCTCATCACTGAACAGGGGTGGGCTGAGAACTATATTCCTGAAGGCCAATCGTGGACGTTTAATGTACCCGCGTTCATGATCGCAAAATATCCAGTCACCAACGTGCAGTACGCGCAGTTCATGGAGGCTGGCGGCTATCATGAGCGGCGGTGGTGGACGGAGGCGGGTTGGCAGCAGAAGGAAGCAGACCACTGGACGCAGTCGCGTTACTGGGAGGATGATTGTTTCAATGAACCGGAACAGCCGGTGGTGGGTGTGTCGTGGTACGAAGCGGTGGCGTTCTGTCAGTGGTTGAGCGAGTCCAGCGGCGAAGCGATTATGCTGCCTACGGAGCAGCAGTGGCAGCGCGCGGCGCAAGGAGATGATGGGCGTGAGTATCCCTGGGGCGGCAATAAATGGGATGGGGCACGGTGCAACAATTCAGTGTCACCGAACGACAGTCACCAGACGACGCTTGTGCGCCAGTATGAGGGACGCGGCGACAGTCCGTTTGGGGTAGTAGATATGGCAGGGAACGTATGGGAGTGGTGCCGGACTGTATATGAGACAGGCAGCGACGAATTGAACGGAACGGATGTTCGCGTATTGCGGAGCGGGTCATGGTTCAACTACTATTCTGAGTGGTTTCGCGCGGCCTATCGTAGCTGGTTTCAACCACAGTTCAGGGTCATCAACCTCGGGTTCCGCTGCGCCCGCTCTTGCTGAGCGTAGCGAAGCATAATTCTGTTTTCTTATCGCCGGATTCTGGTGGGGGGTGTCCCCCCACAGACGCGCCGGGTGTCGTTCGTATAGTCAGTCTCATGCGATCACTCACACGATCTGAAAAATCTGCTAAAGTCTGTAACGGAACGCGCATTTGCTGGTATAATGCGCGTTTGTTGATCGTCAGTATGGGTTGGAGGAGAAGCTATCGTGCAGGCTGCACTCGCACCGTTTAAACCGCTGTGGATGGTTCTGCCCGCCCCTGTGCGGGGCCTGATTCGTACGATGCGGCCCCACCAGTGGACCAAAAACGGCTTCGTGTTCGTGGGGATCATGTTCGATGGGCAGGTGTTTGATCCGGAGGCGTTGGGCCGGGTGCTGGCGGCGTTCGCGCTGCTGTGTTTGACGGCCAGCACGATCTACCTGATCAACGACGTGGTGGATATTGAGAAGGATCGGCTGCATCCCAAGAAGCGTAATCGGGCGCTGCCGTCGGGTCAACTGCCGGTGAGTTGGGCGATTGTGGCGGCGGTGATTCTGCCGGTGATCGCGCTGGGACTGAGTTTGCTGCTCTCGCGCGAGTTGACGGTGGTGCTGGTGGTGTATCTGGCGCTGCACATCGCGTATTCGTTCGTGCTGAAGAACATCGTGATTCTGGACGTGTTCGCGATTGCGGCGGGGTTTATCCTGCGCGTGGTGGCGGGCATCGCGGTGATCCACGTGACGAACTTTTCGCCCTGGCTGTACGGTTTTTCGGGGCTGCTGGCGCTGTTCCTGGCGATTGGTAAGCGGCGGCAGGAGTTGGTGCTGCTGGCGGACAGCGCCGGGGACGTGCGCGCGACGTACAAGGAGTACAATCTCCCGCTGCTGGATGAGATGCTGCGCATGGTCACGACGGGGACGATGATCACGTACATGGTGTACACGATGGAGGCGCAGACGATCCGCACAAATGGGCACAGCATGATGCTGACGGTCCCGTTTGTGATCTACGGGATTTTCCGCTATTTGTACCTGATGCATGTGCGTGGGGAAGGCGGCGCGCCGGACGAACTCGTGTTGAAGGATATCCCGTTGATGCTGACTCTGGTGTTGTACGGCCTGACCGCCGGATTCATTCTATATATTCTTTAAGCTTTTAGCGATTAGCAAAAATCTGTGTCCGATGTTGCAATGATCGATTTCGGACGATTACACGGTTTGGCTACTTGCTTAGGTGGCGTGGCGATGGGGATGCCAATGATCGTGTCTGCGCGCGGTACAGCGCCGGGGAAAATCATTCTCTTTGGCGAACATGCGGTGGTGCATGGGATTCCGGCGATTGCTGTGCCGTTGAGCGCGGTGCAGGTGACGGTGGATGCGAAGCCTGCGTCGCCGGGCGCGGGACTGACGATCCACGCGCCGGATGTTGGCGAAACGGTGCGCGCGACGGTGAATGCTTACGACAACCCGTTGTATGACGCGCTGCTCTATCCCGCGCAGATCGTGCTGCGGGCGTTGGAGCGTCCCACGCCGGACGTGACGCTGACGGTGCGCTCCACGATCCCGATTGCGAGCGGCCTGGGCAGCGGGGCGGCGCTGGCGACGGCGATCATGCGGGCGCTGAGTGCGGCGCTCAGATGTGATGTGCCGCCGGAGCGCCTGAATTCGCTGGTGTATGAGGTCGAGAAGCGGCATCACGGCACGCCCAGCGGCATCGACAATACGGTGATTGTGTATGAGGAGCCGGTGTATTTTGTGCGTGACGAACCGCTGGAAACGTTCTGTATCGGGCAGCCGTTCATGCTGCTGGTGGTGGATAGCGGCGTGCCCAGTCCCACGAAAGTCACGGTGGGCGACGTGGGGCGGCTGTTGGCACAGGATCGCTTCATGGTCGAGGCGCTGTTCAAGGGCGTCGGCGATATTGTCAAGCAGGCGCGGAGTGCGATTGAAGCGGGCACGGTGGAGGTTCTCGGCACGTTGATGCAGGCTAATCACGCGATTTTGCAGCAGTTGACGGTGTCATCGCCGCTGTTGGACCGGTTGTGCGCGGCGGCAGAGGAGGCTGGGGCCGCTGGTGCGAAGCTCTCTGGCGGGGGGCGCGGGGGGAACATCATCGCGTTGGTCACGCCAGAGCAGGCGGCGGCGGTAGCTGAGGCGTTGACTGCGGCGGGCGCGGCGCGCGTGATCCAGACGACGGTGCAGGCTCCCTCTGGCGATGAATGGTAGCGGGGCGATGTTGTAATGCTGCTCCTGGGCGTGATTATTTCGGCGTTGGTGCTGTTGCTGCTGCTGGTGATCGTGTTCTGGCGGGCGCGGCGCTATGTGCGGTTGCATCCTGAGCTGATCACGACGGGGATTCCGGTGGGCTATGTGCGCTGCCAACGAACACTGCGGCGCGTGATGGTGCGCTATCGTGAGATGGTCGCCGCTAACCTGGGCGACACGACAATTACGTGGCAGTCGCCGTTAGGCTTCCGGTATACGTTGAGTGAGCAGGGCATCGACCAGCGGCGCGGCAGCACGCACCGTTATACGCTGCGTTGGGACGAGATCGGTGGCGTGGGGATGCGGATGCAGCCGGGTTTCACGTTTAAAGATGAGGATCACGACGGGCGCACGGACAGTCGCCGCACAACGAGTTACGGATTTTATTTGCTGGTGGTTCCCAATAGCGGGCCCACGATGTCGATCCAGATTCCCACGAACGACCGCCCCGCCGCGATCGATTTCACGGCGTATATGCTGGTATTGGCGGAGCAGCGGCGTAAGCGCATCAACGTGTTTGGTTTCAACCGTCCCCCGTCACCGCAGAAACAGAAAATCCCGAAAGTGTAGGCGTATCACGGCGTGTTTTTTGCGTGGTGCGTGCGCAAAATCATATGATGATCGTCAGCAGAATACTCAGCGTCGCCATGCTGAGGATCGTACTCACGAGGATCGTTGCGGTCACGAACTCCGCATCCGCGCCGAATTCCGCTGCCAGCACCCCGCTGATCACGGCGGTCGGCATGGCGGATTGCACAATCGCCACCTGACGCGTGGTCCCCTCCATGCCCATAAGCAGAATCAAGGGCAGCGCCAGCAGCGGACCGGCGATCAGTCGCAGCGCAGACGCGGTGAAGATGGGACGCAGTTGTCCTTTGAGTTTGGCGCGGCGCAGTTGCAACCCCAGCACCACGAGCATTCCCGGCACGGCGGCCTGCGCGAGAACTTCCGAGGCGCGCGCGGCGGGCGTGGGGAGTTCGGTGTTGGTGAAATTCAGCAGGAACCCCAGCGCGACGGCGTAGGGCAGGGGGACGCGGAAAATGTTGGCAAACGCCCCCCATGTGGACGCGCGACCGCGTGACGCGAGAAACACGCCGAGTGTGTAGGTGATGATCACCGAGCCGACGAAAAAGATCAGCGCTCGCTCTTCGCCGGGCGTGCCAAACGCGAACAGATTAAGCGGCAGGCCATAGTTGCCCGCGTTGATCAGCGTGGCGCTGAGGACAAACGCGCTGGCGAGCCGCTGCTCATAGCCCGACAGATGCGCCACGATTGAGGCGACGATTGCCACGAGCAGACACATGCCCAGCGCCACGAATATCAGTTGGCCCGCTTCATCGGCTCCTAGATCAGTGGTAGCGAGCCGTTGGAAAATCAGAAACGGTGTGAACAGGTAGATCACCAGCCGCGACAACGGGCGCGGATCGATCTCGAAGATGCGATCTGTGATCAACGCCGCGCCGACGATCAGGAAGATGGGCAGGATGATGTTGTAGGAAACTTCCCCTAGTGTCTCAAGAAACATCAGCTTGCCGGTTTGCTGTGATCACTGGTGCAGACAACTTTCAGGAAGTTGGTCTGGCTGCCGACGCCAAACGGGACGCCGCCAATCATGACGAGCAGATCGTCGTCGCTGACCAGTTTCGTCTCGATAGCTTTGGCGATCACGACCTCGATCATCTGGTCAATAGTCTCGAATTCGTCTACCAGAATCGGCATGACACCCCACACCAACGCCAACTGGCGATAGGTGGCGCGGTTCGGCGTGGCGGCGAGGATCGGTGTGTTGGGGCGCACGCGGGCCACACGGCGCGCCGTATACCCGGACCACGTACTCGCGACGATTAGCTTGGCGTTGAGCATCCCCGCAATCCCGGCGGTGACATGACTGATCGCGGCAGGAATCGAACGCACTTTTTCGCCCTTGATCGTGTCCAACTCGATGCTGACGGTGTGGACTTCCTGGTGTTCGCGCATGTATTCTTCGGCGGTTTCAGCGATCTTGACCATCATCTCGACGGATTGCAGCGGATATTTGCCAATTGCGGTTTCGCCGGAGAGCATGATCGCGTCGGTCCCGTCGAAAATCGCGTTTGCTACGTCGGTGGATTCGGCGCGGGTGGGGCGCGGCAGTTCGATCATGCTTTGCAACATCTGCGTGGCGGTGATGACGGGTTTGCCGAGTTCGTTGCAGCGACGGATGATGTTTTTCTGATGCACGGGCACTTGCTCGGCGGGCGTCTCCACGCCGAGATCGCCGCGCGCGACCATGATGCCGTCGGACTGGTCGAGGATGTCGTCGAAATTGGCAATCGCTTCGGCTTTCTCGATCTTGGCGATCAGCGCGGCCTCACCGTTCATGTGACGCATCAACCAGCGCAGTTCGCGCATATCGTCACCGGAGCGCACGAACGACAACGCAATGTAATCGACGTTCTGTGCGAGCGCGAATTTGACATGCTCACGGTCGGCCTCAGTGATCGAGGAGAGGGTGAGCGCGGTATCTGGCACGCTGATGCCCTTATGCGACATCAACAGCCCGCCGACGATCACTTCGCAGACTACATCAGCCCCGCGTTTTTCGCGCACGGCGAATTCTAGCTGTCCATCGTCGAGCAGCAGGCGTTCGCCGGGGTTCAAATCGGCCAGCACATCGGGTTTGGGGAAGGGGACCAGGAACGGATCATCTTTTTCAGGGTCCAGGTCAGTCCGCGCGGTGAGTGTCACCTGGTCGCCTTCGGTGAGTTCGAGCGGGTCCTGCATCAGATCGCCGAGCCGTAGCTTGGGGCCAGGCATATCCGCGAGGATGGCAACGACCGCGTGCTCTTCCTCGGCAATGCGGCGGATGCTGGCGATGTTGCGCGCGTGAGTTTTGTGATCGCCGTGACTGAAGTTGATGCGCGCGACGTCCATCCCGGCGTGGATCATGGCCCGCAGCATACCGGGGTCTTGCGACGCGGGGCCAATTGTCGCGACGATTTTGGTCCGTTTGTGGTGACGGTTGATGATGCCCACAATTGTTTACCTTTCGCTCTCTACCTGCCTGTTTTGCCGACTTATTGCTGCTCAGCCTTCAACAACTCTGCCCAATTTCCCAATGTATTATGACCTTGTGTGGAGCTGTTGGCATATGGAAACGTACGCTCTGTGCCTGCCAAGACAGCCGCCTGTTTATGGAGTTTACAATAGGCGTCGATGAACTCGGTCAATTTAGGTATGTTAGCTTGAGGTTGTCTGTTTTTCTCAAACACGATGATATACGATGTTTCGCCGGTGCGATATTCGTCTTTTCC
>CBEVZO010000046.1:0-11131 GCA_965554365.1 uncultured Anaerolineae bacterium | reverse complement strand
CATCCAACAGGGCCAGCGTTTCCTGCGCTTCTGCTTCGTCGATGATGTTGAGCGCGAAGCCCACATGCACAATTGCATATTGACCGACCTCGATTTCGGGCACATACGCGAGACAGGTTTCGCGCACCACGCCGCCAAAGTCGATCTTGCCCATCTTCAGACCTTCGCGTTCATAGACTTCTACGATCTTGCCGGGGATACCTAAACACATGATTATACTTCTCCGTTGATGGCTTTATAACCTGCGATAGCCGCCTGACCGAGGGCGAGTCCGCCGTCGTTGGGCGGGACAAGCTGGTGGGTGTAGATGGTGAATTTGTCCGCTTGTAGCAGCGGAATGGTCTTATGTAACAGAGTGCTATTCTGGAACACGCCGCCGCTGAGCGCTACATCGTTGATCCCGGTGTCCTGGCGCGCGAGGCGACAGAGATCGCGGATCAGGTACGCCCCGCTGTTGTGGAAGCGGGCGGCGATGGTGGGTACGGGCACTTTGGCGCGCAAGTCGGCCAACAGCGCGCGGAACAGCGGCGCGGGATCGAACTGGTGCGGTGCGCCGGACGTGGTGGGCGCGTTGATCGCGAAAGGGTAATGATCGTTGATGTCGGGATCGGTGCGCGCTTCCAGCCAGATCGCACCCTGTGCTTCGTAGGTCACGGTTTGCAACACGTCCACCAGCGAGGCCACCGCGTCGAACAGCCGGCCCATGCTGGAAGTCAGGGGGGCGTTGAGTTGGCGCTGTAGCTGCGTGCGTAGAATCGGGCGCTCGGTGTCATTGATGACCTGTACAGGGGCGAGATCGTCGTCCCAGGCGATGTCCGCTCGCCACAGGTGCGCCAACGCCGTGCGGTAGGGGCGCAGCGTGGCCGCATCGCCGCCGGGCAGCGGGATATAAGCCAGGTGCGCGAAACGGCGAACCTCCGCGTAACTACCGATCAGCACTTCACCGCCCCAGATTGCGCCATCGGGGCCGAGGCCTGTGCCATCGAAGATGATGCCGATAGCGGGCGCGTCAGGCGGGCGTTTGTGTTCCGCGAGACAGCTTGCGAGGTGCGCGTGGTGATGCTGCACACCGATGCGCGGGACGGATTGCTCCATTGCGTAGCGCGTCGCCATGTAGTCGGGGTGCAGATCGTGCGCGATGATCTCCGGTGTGGTGCGGAACAGGCGGGCCATGTGATCCACTGCTTCGTGGTAGGCGAGCAGCGCGTCGAAGTTCGACAGATCGCCGATGTGCTGGCTCATGAAGGCGTTGCGTTCGCGCGCGAGGCAGAATGTGTTCTTAAGTTCTCCACCGACCGCGAGCAGCGGCGGTACGTCGAAGGCCAGCGGGATGGGGTAGGGCGCATAGCCGCGTGACCGGCGTAGCGGCATGATGCTCCGGGTGTGGGCTGTGCCATTGCGCGCGGGCATGAAGTCCGCGTGCGCGCGCACGACTGAATCGTCGCAGCGGATGTGAATCGGGCGGTCGTGAACCAGAAACGCGTCCGCTAACGGGCCGAGTCGATCCAATGCTTCGCCGCTGGATGTAATGATCGGTTCGGCGCTGAAATTGCCGCTAGTCATGACCAGGGCGGGGGGGAAGTCGTCGGCACGCTGTAAAAGCAAGTGATGCAGCGGCGTGTAGGGCAGCATGACACCCAGTTCGCGCAGACCGGGCGCGACTTCTGCGGCGATGGCGGTGTCGAGTTTTGTGCGCAGCAGCACGATGGGGCGTTCGGGGCCACTGAGCGCCTGTGCCGCCGCAAAACTAATGTGACAGAACTGCATGACCGTTTCGAGGTCGGGTATCATCACAGCGAAGGGCTTGGCGGGGCGGCCTTTGCGTTCGCGCAGCCGTTGCACGACGACGCGGTCGGTCGCGTCACATGCGATGTGAAAACCGCCGAGACCCTTGATCGCGACAATTTGCCCGGCGCGCAGCAGGTCACGCGTGGCGGCGATCTCGCTAATGGGGAGATCGTCCCATAGCTCCGGCACAGCGTGATCCGGGCTGGGGCATAGCTCAAGCTGCGGCCCGCAGACCGGGCAGGCGTTCGGCTGCGCGTGGAAACGGCGATCCAGCGGATTGACGTACTCGCCCTGGCAGTCAGGACACATGGTAAATGCCGCCATCGTGGTCAGCGGGCGGTCGTAGGGGATATCCTGAATGATCGTGAAGCGCGGCCCGCAGTTGGTGCAGTTCGTGAAGGCGTACCCATAGCGGCGGTTGTCCGGATCGAGGATGTCGTTCAGGCAGTCGTCGCATGTCGCCATATCCGGCGAGATCGGTTGGTATGCGCCCTCAATGGCTGCGCTGTGCTGGATCACAAAACGTGTGAAACCCACTACCGCAAGGGGGGCGAAATTCACCGTGTCAATGCGGGAGAGGGGCGGCGCTTCGGCGGTGATGGCCTGCACAAACGCGTCGAGCGCGTCTGGTGGCCCTTCGACTTCGATCTCGACGCCCGCCGACGTGTTGCGCACCCAGCCGTGCAGTGTGAAGCGTTGGGCCAGCCCGTAGATAAAGGGGCGGAAGCCCACGCCTTGCACCACGCCAGTCACATGCACGCGGCGGGCGGCGGTGGTATGGTCCGTCACGCGTCTGCGGTACTCCGTTGCTCAATTTTGCCGCGCAGCCAGTCGAGCCAGGCATCGAATCCCTCGCCGGTCTTGGCGGAAACGGGGAAGAATTGCAGCCCCGGATTCAACGCCTCAACGCCCTCGCGGAAGTAGTCCACGCGGAACTCGAAATACTCGGCGACGTCCATTTTGTTCAGCAGCAACACGTCCGCACCCTTGAACATGGAGGGGTACTTGTAGGGCTTGTCGTCACCTTCGGGCACGCTGGCGATCACGACATTGACATCCACGCCGAGATCAAACGCCGCCGGGCAAATCAGATTGCCGACATTCTCGACGATCAGCAGGTCGATTGCGCTGAGGTCGATGGTGGGCAGCGCGCTGAGGACTTGATTGGCGTCCAGGTGACATTGCCCGCCGGTGTTGATCAGCGAGACGGGGATACCCATCGCGGCGAGTTCTTCGAGGTCGATCTCAACGATGTCGCCGTCCATCACGCCGATGCGGATCTCGTCTTTGAGCGCCTTCACGGTGCGGACGATGACGCTGGTTTTGCCGCCGCCGGGCGACGCCATAAAGTTGAGCGAAAAGACGCCCAGACCGGTCAGCTTGCCGCGAATTTGCTCCGCGAGCAGGTCGTTTTCGCTCAGGATTTTCTTGACGACGGGAATGTTTTGAGTCATGTGCTTCTGCCTCATTCTATGCGTAGGGGCGATGCTTGCGTTGCCCAAAATGGTCACCCCAAGGGATGCCCCTACGGAACAATCGGGTTATTCGTTCTGCGCTGCGGGGGCCAGGTCTACGTCGATGCTGTCGATGTAGAAGTCGTCGCCGCCGGAGAC
This sequence comes from uncultured Anaerolineae bacterium, assembly GCA_965554365.1. GTDB lineage: Bacteria > Chloroflexota > Anaerolineae > Aggregatilineales > Aggregatilineaceae > CAYRNY01. The sequence continues at coordinate 7,730 of CBEVZO010000046.1, read as the reverse complement.
ACGCACTTTTTTACTGCCGCAGTTGGGACAGGTGTAGTCGCGCTGGTTTAATGGAAATTCGTGTTTGCATTCCTGACATTGCATCTTGCCAGGAATGCGTGTGAAGTTCAGCACCGCGCCGTGCGCGATAGTGCCCTCGCTCATCATGTCCCAATAGAACTGGACGGATTCATCAACGATGCTCGCCAGTTCGCCGATGACGAGGTTTACTTCTTTGACACGCACTGCGTCCGCTTCTTTGGCGTGGTGCAGCACGATATTGAGAATGCTCTGCGTAATTCCAAGCTCGTGCATGAGGACTCGCGTTTCGGTATTTTTCTAGATTGCCATTTAGCAAATTTTAGCACAACCGGCTCACGCGGGTAGATGATCTTTGCGATGCGAACGGCGTGCATATGTACCTTGTTAGCAATTAGCGATTGGCGGCTAGCAAAAAACGCTTGCCGCGCGTGTGTATTCTCGCTCAAGCGGAGAATTCAAGATACAAGGTTTTGGCTAATCGCTAACCGCTTAAAAGCCCTGGTAAATCCACTGGGGCGAACTGTCCGTTGTGACGATGATCACGACGATCACGATCAGGCACAGCAGCAGCGCGAAGACGTTCTCGCGGCTGAAAATCCGTCCCAGAATGGCGCGCACTATAGTCATCAATCACCCCCCGTTACTCTGCTTCAACACCTCGGTGAGGAACTTCTGCTTGTTCGCGCCGCGTGCGATCTTGCCGCTGGATGTTTTGAGCAGCCACATCGGGGGCACGAGATGCACGAAACGCGCCATGACATCGGTGGCCTGGGCGACACGTGCGCGGATCGCGCTGGCGATCTCCTTCAGGGCGGCGGGATCGTCGGTTTCAGCTTCGGCGAGGACGGCGATATCTTCTGTGCCGAGCGAGTCGTTAAATACGCCAAACGCGACGACGCGGCCCGGATGCACGCCGGGAATGTCGTTGATCAGGTTCTCGATATCCTGCGGATAGACGTTCTTGCCGCCGATGATGATCAAGTCCTTTTGCCGCCCGGTGATGTAGAGTTCGTCATCCGCGATGTAGCCCAGGTCGCCGGTGAAGTACCACGCGCCATCTAGCGCGGCGGCGGTGGCTTCCTCGCGGCGATGGTAGCCGGTCAACATGCAATCGGAACGCAGCGCAATTTCCCCAACGTAGCGCTCTGGCAGTGTGTTCCGGTCGGTGTCCACGATACGCATCTCCGTGTTGGGAATCGCCGGGCCACATGAAACCATTGTCACTGTCGGACGGTCGCTGTCCGGGGTGGCAGGCTCCGCGCGGCGTTGCTCCATGAGCATGTCACGGTCGATGACGTCCACATGGGGCGGCTGATCGATGGTGCTTTGCGTGACGGCGAAGGTGTTCTCCGCCATCGCGTAGCAGGTGTGTAGTGTGCCCGGATCAAGGCCCAACGCCGCGTATTTGTTGGCGAATGTTTGGTGGCTGTCAGCACGCACCGGCTCCGAGCAATTGATGAACGCGCGCATACTCGACAGGTCCGTGCCTTCGAGCGCGGAGCGGCGTACGCGGGTCGCCATGAAGTTATACGCAAAATTCGGCAGCCAGCACAAGGTGCCTTGATAGTCGCGGATGGTGTGCAGCAGCACCGCCGGTTCGCGCACCCAGTGGAACGGCGAAATCAGCACAAGCTGCACGCCCTGGATGATGGGCATAATGAAACCCGCGATCAGGCCCATGTCGTGATACAGCGGCAGCCACGAGACGATCACGTCGTCCGGGGTGAGTTGGATCGCGGCGCTGTAGGCGGCGATCTGGTTCAGGACCGCGCCGTGTGAGAGCATCACGCCCTTTTGCAGGCCGGTGCTGCCGGATGAGTGTTGCAGGAATGCGGTATCTTCTGGCTGCGCGGGTGCGCGATCTAGATAATCTGCGAGTGCGCCTTCCGGTTCCAGATCGGTGACATTCAGGATCGCGGCCAGCGTGGGGATATCCGCGAGGTGCTGTTCGAGATCGGGCTGTTGTTCCGGGTAGGTGATCACCGCTTTGACTTCGGAGAGCGCGACGAGTTTGCGCACGCTGTCATAATAGCGCGCCGGGTCGAGTTTGGGTGTGCGGAACGGCATGATCGAGGGGACTGCGCCGAGCAGCATCGCGCCCCAGAAACCATACAACACATCCTCGCCGTGCTGTAACACCAACACGACCAGATCGCCCGGTTCCACGCCGGCTTTTTCCAGCGCGCGGGCATAGCGGGCGGCCTGCTCGAAAAAGGTGCGGTAGGTAATCGCCTGATCGCCGTCAGGTGTGATCAACGTGACAGCAGTACGATCTGGCGCATGAGTAGCAAGCTGCGCGGCACATTCCAACAGCGTGCGGGGCAGGTGACCCAGCCGGACGGGCAGAGCGGTGATTGTGCGTGATGTTGAAGTTGTGTCAGTCATAGGTTGCAATCACCTGTGCGTTTTTGACAATTGACATGCAGGACGTTCAGGTTAGAATCCAAAAGTCGATTATAACGGTTTTGGTCTGTCTGACCAGCATCTACCCAGCATTTACCTCATTTTTGACGTGAAGAATTCCCGAAGAGATTTCAGTTGAGATTTAACCAAAACGGTGTATGCTAGGGTCTGCATCGTCCCTGCGGATTGTTGACGATCTGCAAGCGCTGAGATGATCCAACTAACAAAGGAAATCGCGATGGCTCAAGAAATCAGTCCCATCACGCAAGCTACTTCGCGCGAAATTTGGAACCAGGCCCGCCGCAAAGCGTTTTGGCAGGGTGTATCAAGTGCGCTGGGCATTGGTAAGCGCGCAGAGCCATTGGTGTCGTTTGACGAAGTGCAGCAGAAATTGCGCCTGAATCAGAGTGCGTATCGCGGCTTGCAACAGGTTCCGTTGGCGCAGATCATTGGGAGTGTCGGGCGCTATCATGATTTCACACGCACGTTTCTGCCGCTGACCGAGAGTGACAGCGCGCGGTGGCGGCGTGTGGCGGAATTGCAGATGGAAGCCGGGCTGCCGCCGATTGAGTTGTACAAGGTCGGCGATGCGTATTTTGTGAAAGACGGGAATCATCGTGTTTCGGTGGCGCGGCAGTTGGAAATGCAGACCATTGAGGCGTATGTGTGGGAATACGAAACCCGAACCGGTGGTATCAGTGCTGAGGCGGATGTGGAGGAATTGGTTCTCAAGGCGGAGTATCGCGCGTTTCTGGATCGCACGCGGCTGGAAGTGCGGCGTCCTGAAGCGGTGATCGAACTCACTGAGCCGGGCATGTACCCTGCGCTGGAACTGGAAATCGAACTCTATCGTCGCAACCTCGAACAGATCGATGGCGAGGACATAACGTATGAACATGCCGCGATGATATGGTATGACCTGCTCTATTCGCTCGGCGTGGAAGTGATTCTCGAATCGGGGGCGTTGGACCTGTTCCCCAAACGTACCGAGGCGGACCTTTACGTGTGGGTCTCGCGACACCGGCGCGATTTGCAGGATCGTTATGGCGGTACGGTGTTGCTGCGCGATGCGGTGGCGAAAATTGCGACGGATCAGCAGAAACCGCGTCCTGGCCCGGTGGGGCGCGTGGTACAGTCGGCGGCGCGGTTGGTGAGTTCGTTGGCCGGTGATCAAGCACATGCTCAGGACGACATAATCATCCCCCCCAGTGAGCAGGAACCTTTCGGTAAGCTGCTGGCGGAATTGCAGACGATTGAGCCGCAGATGGGGTATGCAGGGCAGCGTGGTGCTGAGTGGCGTACATGGCGCGCGGCGCTGCGGGACAAAGTAGGTGAGCTGTTGGGGATGGCGTATGCGCCGTCGGATGAGGTGTATGCCGAGGAAGTCAGCACAAGCCTGGTCAGTGGTGTGGAGCGCACCAAGCTGTTGATTGAAGCGGCGGACGGTATTATGCTCCCGGCGTATGTTATGCGTCCGGCGGACGTGGATGCGCAGTTGCCCGCGCTGCTGTTTTACGGAGGACATGGCACGATCTGTGAGACGGCGGGCTTGCTAGAAAGTCCGCACAAGTCTAACGCATTGGCATTGGCTCAAGCTGGGTATGTGACGTTGACCATCGAAGCGCGCGGCATCGGGGGGCTGGGGCAGGTGGATCACATGGTGCTGGATGGCGTGGCGCGGCTGATTGGTCGTACATGGCTGGCGATGGTGCTGGAAGATGGGCTGCGCGGCCTGGATTATTTGCAGGCGCGTTCCGATGTGCGCCCCGATCATCTCGGTGTGGCTGGGTTTGGCTTGGGCGGTGGGCTGGCGCTCTATACGGCGGCGTTGGATGAACGTGTGCGCGCGGTGGTGGTGCAGAATTATCTGGGCGGCGGCATTGATCCGCTAGCGGTGCATGGGCATGGCTGCGACTTTGTGCCGGGATTGTGGCGTTATGCGCGGATGAGCGATGTGGCACGGCTGATCGTGCCGCGTCCGGTGCTGTATGTGTATCCGCGCAATCGTTCGACGACGCAGATCGCACGGACGTGGTTCGACAAAACCCGTCCCGCTTACGAGGTCTTTAGTTGTCCTGATCGCACCAATTTCATTGAACCAAGCGAAACCGTGCGTTTCTTCCGTCAGGTGACACAACGATGGTTTGATCGCTGGTTGATGGAGGAGCCGGATACCCGTGTGCTGCTGACGGCTCCGCGTGAATAACGTGTAATGGGGAGTGACGGTTCTGCGGCAAAAAACGCGCGCCCGGTGCTTATATGGCACTGGGCGTGATGATTCTCCGGGGTTGTGTGACATGCGATGTGCGGCGCTCAGACCAGCACGAACTGTCCGGCGCGCAGCACGAAAATCGTCGCGGTGTGTTCGTCTGTCCCTTGTGGCGTGGGGCAGGTGGTGCGGATCATGGTGAGGGCTGTTTCTACCTGATCTGCGGGAAGGCCGACCAGCAGCGTTGTGCTGTGGCGACGCAAGAAACCGCCTACGCTGCTAAAGGTCGTGACGCGATAGCCGGCGTCTTTTAGGCGTGAGATAAGCGTCTCACGGGTGTTGCCGCGCACAATAACCACGAGCAGTTTGTTGGCATCGTTCGTCGTCATCAGGTTTGCTCGAAGTGTTCTACGTCCAGCACAAACACGGTCGCTCCGCCGACCTCGACCTCAACAAACGCACCCATCATCGCGGCGGACTCGACGATGTTCGGCCCGGCGGGAATGAGGCGTGTGCGTCGTACGCACGAGTCGTTGAGGATGGTGATGACTGTTTCAACGACGGAATCGTCCACGCCGCAGAGCAGGGTGGTGTTGCCCACGCTGAAAAAGCCCCCGGTGCTGGCGACGCGTGTCACGCGATAACCGGCATCATTCAGCGCTTTGATGGTATCGTCCGCGTCTTGATCTTGGACGACGGCAATGATCAGTTTCATAAGGTGTATCCACCTCCCTCTCTCGCACTATAACACAAAATGGGACGCAGTAACAGGGGGGAACGGTGATCCATTGACGTTGTGGGGCACGGTTTACGAAATGTGTAAATTAAGATATAATGAAATTATGATTGATTAACGGTGAGGGATCGATTATCATGGTAATGTGATTGTTAGGGGGCATGCAAAATAGGAGTTGTGGGGAACGTTAGGTAGATGGGAACTGTACACAATGACTGAAGCAGGTGCATTGCATCGTGGGGCAGTGGTATTAGTGGTAGACGACAACACGGCGCTGCTGCGGAGTGTCGGGCGGTTGTTGGAGTTGGAAGGGTATCAGGTGCGTGTGGCGGAAGATGGTAATGAGGCACTACATCAGCTTGACACTGTGACTCCGCCGCCAGATTTGATCATCAGCGATATTGCGATGCCAGTGTTAGACGGGTTTGAGTTTTTTCGGGCTGTGCGCCGGCGCACAGAGTGGGTGAACATTCCGTTTCTTTTCCTCACCGCGCGCGATCAACCGCCCGATTTGAAGATGGGGTATGCGTTGGGTGCGGATGATTATCTGGTCAAGCCGCTGGATCAAGATCGCTTGCTGATGATCATCGACAACAAGCTCACACGCGCCAAAGAGCTAACGCAACATGTCACGCAGCAGCAGCAGGCTGTCGAACAGGCGCAGCACAGCCTGTCGATGATGGTGGCGCATGAACTGCGCACACCGTTGGTGTCGATTACGATGGTGTCGGATATGCTGGCGCGTGAGATTGATTTGATGGACTCGGTGCAGGTCCACGAGATGTTGGACATGATGCAGTCGGGTAGTGTGCGCCTAAACCGGTTGGTGGAGCAAATGGTACTGTTTGTGCAGCTTCAAGCCGGGACACTGCAAGCGGATGTTAGGAAATTCAGGCGTCCGACGGCGGTAGGTGTGATGATGGAACGGTCGCTGCAACGCGCATTGGGGTGGGATTATCGCCAACGCGGGATCAACTTTCAGTGCGATGAACGCGCGCCAGATGTCACGATTCAGGCGGAGACGACGGCGCTGCGGCAGGCGTTGTCGGAAGTGTTGTTCAACGGATTGATGTTTTCACCGCAGGGCGGCGACGTGAAGGTGTCGCAGTGGGCCATGAACGGGGCGACGTGGATTGCGGTGGAAGATCGTGGTCCGGGCATTGCGCCGGAATTTCGCGAACGCATCTTTGAGCCGTTTTTCCAGATCGACCGGGAACGCAGCGAGCAGCAGGGGTTAGGGTTGGGTTTGACGCTGGCGAAGGAAATCATTGTGGCGCACGGCGGCTCGATCAATATTGAGGGGCAGCCGGGGCAGGGGACGATAACGACGGTCGAATTGCCGATGTCTTAAGCGGTAACGCGCGGGTATCCAGCGTGACTATGTTATGAAAGAATTCCGGGGCGCATGTTATTTGCTGACATGCGCCCCGATTGTTATGCGCAACGTGAGCGGCGTCAGGGCGCGATCACGAAGATCGACACTTGCTGGATGACTTCGGTATCGTCCATGCGGATGACGCGCAGTTCGTAGGTGGTGCTTACGACGGGGCATTCCTGGCGTGTCTCGTGCCCAGTGACGCCTGCACCCTCGTAATGCACTTCTTTGATGGCTTCCACGTCCCAGGAGATAGTGACGCAATCGCCCTGGTTGATGGTGTAGCGGTCGGCATAGAAGCTGATGACTTCGGTGGGTGGGGCCAGAACGGCCTCGATCCAGTAGCCGCCCGGATCGCTGTCTGCCAGATAGCCCTGCGTCCCGTTGTCGAGCCGGATTTCCCACCAGCGATAGCCCTGCGAGCAGAAGTAGCCGTTGAGAATTTCCATCTGTGTGCCGGGCATGAGTTCGGCGAGTTGTGTCGCGGTGAGCGCCGGGGCTGTGCGTAGGCGAACCGCCGCGCCGTACTGCGTGACTTGGGCGGTATCGCCGATAGCCACAGGTAGCCCGCCGCCGCCGGCGTAGGCGTATTCGCAGCCAGTGCCCATGGGGCTGCCGGGAGTGGTGCTAGGGATCGGGGTGATGGTCGGGAAGGGCGTCAGTGTGGGGAATGGTGTGATAGTCGGGAATGGCGTGGGGTAGGGCGTGCTGGTCGGGTATGCTGTGGGCGTGGGGTAGGGCGTTAAGGTTACAGCGATGGTCGCCGTGGGGATCGCCAGTGGCAGTGACTCGTCTGCCGCAGCCCAGTCGGGACGCTGCACTGATACGATCTCAGCGGGAAGCTGCGTGTTTACCGGTGTGACGAGATTTGTGCCACGCGTGAACACGTTAAATTTGCGCTGGTTGGTGATCAGCAGAATGTGTTGGTCGTCAGGGGACCAAGTGAGCGCGTGCGCCGCAGTAAAGCCGGGAATCGGCAACAGGTT
>CBEVZO010000045.1:0-11203 GCA_965554365.1 uncultured Anaerolineae bacterium | reverse complement strand
CAAAGTCTAAGGTGTACGCTTGTTCAAGCTCAAGCGATTCGCCCAAGATGCCCTGTTCGAGCAGCAGCTCATGGGTGAAAGCCCAAATGGCAGGGTCCATCATCCCGATCTGGCTACCGGCTGGCAAAATCAGCCGCACGCAGCTAACAGGGTGCTACTCAACACGATGACCAGCAAAAATACGATTGCCCGTCCAAAAATCCGCTTGTTCGACAAATTGATTGTATTGCCCCCGTTGTAGCGACTAATTGCCTGATTTATTTCGTGTTTATGCGCTGCGTTCAGTTGCCCGGCTGCGGTTCTGTTTCAGCATCTGTTTCCGCTGCCGTTTCAAGTTTCAACTCAATGGCGGCGTGCGGCACACGTAGCGCCCGTCCCAGTTCGCGGGCAGCAACTTGCAGCACTTCGTCCATGCTTTGCGCACGCTGAATGGCTTCGGTCACGGTACTCAACGCCTGTTCGTGACGGCTGGTGCGCTCGACCTCACTAAAGAGACGCGCGTTGTCAATTGCAACCGTGATCTGCCCGGCAAGGGTGTTAAGCACCGCGATCAGGTCTGCGTCGAACCGCCCCACCTGCTCAGACTGCACATCCAACACGCCCAGCACACGCTGCCCCGCCACCAATGGCAGCGCCGCCTCCGACCGTGTATCGGGCAGCAAGGGGTTCGCGAGGAAGTCCGGCTCCTGCACGGTATCTGCTACGATGACGGCGGTCTTTTCGCGCGCGGCACGCGCCACAAGACTGAGTTCGGCGCTGGCGGGGATACTGTGACCGCGATCACGCATGATGCGCCCTGGCTCACCTGCACCAGCAGCCAGCACCAGATTGTCACCGTCGGCATCCAGCAAGTACACATGCGAGTGGTACAGACCAAAGTATTCCTTCGTCAGTTCCACAATCTGAGACAGCAGCACGTCAGGATCGAGGATCGTCGCTGCTTGCTCGGATACCTGGGCCGCCAGTCGCAGGTCCGCAGTACGAGCTTGCACACGCGCTTCCAGCGTACCGATGAAGTTCTGAATTTGGGCGGACATATCATTAAACGACTGCGCCAACAACCGGAACTCGCGCGTACCAACGGGTTCCACATGCACGTCGAAGTCACCACTACCGAGTACCACCGCTGCACGGGACATCGTTTCAATCGGGCGGGCCACGCGGGTCATTAGCCAGAAACCGACCCCCCCCGTGAACAGCACCACCGCAACCATGGCAACCGCAATGGTGTACACGGTTGCATACGCTGTTTTCAGCGCGGTAGTCTCTTTCAGTTCCGAGACTACAGTGAACTTCTGCTCGCCCAATTCAAAATGCTCGGTGGACAGAATGACACTGTAGCCATTCAGCCCCGTTGTCAAACGACTGAGGTCATCTGTCTCAAATGCGGTGTCGGCGAGCACAACCGAGGGGTTACGGTGCGCGACTACACGCTCGGCAACTTCGATACTGATCCCCTCCAGCGCTTCTAGTTCTTCGTTGGTAGCCACCACATAAATATCCTGATCCTCGGCGAATTCTTGATCCGCGATCAGGTCCCATACCGCGCGGAAACGCAGTTCACCGACGAGGACATTCACGACGGCGTCAGTACGTTTATCAATAATGGGGATGGCGATGGTCATCAGCGGCTCGCCAGTGGTGAGGTTCAGTTCTACCGGGCCGAAATACGCGATGCGCGCGGTCACCGGAACGGTGAATTCTGCGGTATCCACCCGGCTGACAAGATCGGTTCCAGTCACGATCTCGCGGCGCGACAACCGCACGATCTCCTGGCCTGTCTCATCGAGCAACGCCACTTCATCAAAAATGTCGCGCGTCGTTTGCAGCTCAGAAAGTACGGCTTCTTGATCCTCAATGCTCAAATCCTTGAGGCCGCGCACTTCGGTGACCAGGCGCAGATCGGATTCAGCTTTGTGCAGGAAAGTATCGATCTCACGCGCCACACGCAGCGCCGCCTCGGCCTGCAAATCTTCAGCCTGATCGGTCTGCACATTAAACGCGCGAAACGTGATGATCGCACCGACCACCACCACGGGCAGCACCGCGAGAATAATCATGATCAGGGTCAATCGACCACGTAGTGTATTAAGCATATGCCTAACTCCATAGCTGAGACCACTCAGCGATCTACTCTATGTGCTGATTTGCTGTCACTGCCGCGCTGTGCCCCGGTGCGCGATCCACAAAACACCCTGGACCATAATCTTATTGAAATATACTGCCCCGGAAATGTCAAATCAGTTACTTGTTAGTATAGTGCAAATCAATCATGCACGCTGTATTGCCCATCACACACAAGCACATCTTCGTCTACCAACGCCTGCGCCGCCCACGCCCATACGCTCTAGTGTAGTCCCCAAAGCCCACCACACATACTATCGCATATCATAAAGACAAAGTCAATAAATAATTGACGTAAAATCACACAAGCTTCATGATTCATTCTATATTGTCATGCTTAGCTTAGCACAGGCCAGGTTTTCGCGCGGATTTATAACAACCTTCGAATACCAACCCAATCAATTTATAATTAACACTGCCTTTCGCCACACAATTGGGCAGAGTGCCCTATGAGGGACCGTTGACCTCCGTTATAATGAGAGTGCGCAATTATCTGTATAACAAAATGATACACTGTCACCTGTACGTAGTGACTATGGCCCCGCCAGCGAGAGAGCCTGAATCATGACCGATGCCATCCCCCTAGACTCGGAAACCGCCTGGGAGCAACTGCAAGCCCAGGACGTGCGCGCCATTGATCTCCAGTTCACCGATGTGGCGGGGATCGTCAAAACGGTGACGATTGATGCCGAACGCCTGCCCACCGCGCTGCATGATGGCGTGTGGTTTGATGGGTCAGCGGTAGAAGGCTCTGCGCGTGTGGCCGAAGCGGATATGTATCTGAAGCCCGACCGCAGCACGTTCACCATTGTGCCCTGGGAACTGCCGCATCCGGGTGTAGGCCGCACCGCGCGCATGTTGTGCGACGTGTACACGCCCAACGGCGAACCCTTCGCGGGCGATCCGCGTGGGGCGCTGCGGCGTGCAGTCGCGGAGGCCAAAACGTTGGGGATGCGCTATGTCGTCGCGCCGGAACTCGAATTCTACCTGTTCAAAGAGCCGCCCACCGTCAACGGGCCGCGTCAGGACGATCAGGCCAGCTATTTTGATGCAGCGGATGGGACTGCTCGCGTGATCCGCAAGCGGGTGAGCGACGCGCTGCGCAGCATGGGCATTGTGATCGAGTCCAGTCACCACGAGGTCGGCGGCGGCCAACACGAATTAGACCTCGCGCCGGGCGATGTGCTGTATATGGCGGATGCGTTGGTCACGACACGCATGGCGATCCGCACCATTGCACTGCAGGAGGGACGCTTCGCCACCTTCATGCCCAAGCCGATCTCTAACGCTCCCGGCAACGGGATGCACGTCCACCAATGGCTCTATGATCAGGACACCGGGGTGAACCGCTTCACCGATGCGAACAACGCCTATGGGTTGTCTGAGGAAGCACAAGCATTTCTGGCGGGACAACTGGCGCACGCCCGCGCAATGTGTGTCGTACTCGCACCGCTGGTCAACAGCTATAAGCGGTTGGTGTCGGGGCAAGAAGCGCCGCGTTTTGTCACCTGGGCGCAGTTGAATCGTGCGGCGTTGCTGCGTGTACCGCGTCTCGCCGACCCGGAAAACCTCAACACCCAGATCGAGATTCGCAACCCGGACCCCACCTGCAATCCCTATCTGGCGTTCACGGTGTTGCTGCACGCGGGGCTGCGTGGGATACGTGACGAACTGCCGCTGCCACCCGCCGCTGAGGAAGAACTGTATACAGTGTCCTCGCGGATGCGCCACCTGCCGATGCTGCCCAGTTCGCTGCAAGAAGCCCTTGACGAATTCGAGGCGAGCGAGTTGGCGCGCGAGGCGTTGGGGCTGCACCTGTTCGAGCGTTTTCTGGAAGCCAAGCGGCTCGAATGGGCGGATTATTTACCGGTCGTCAGCCGGTGGGAGCTAGAGCGTTACCTGAACCTGTATTAAACAATCAGCCGTCAGCGATCAGCAAAATCCCCATAGCGGCGCGTACCATATAGTACAGTGTTGCGCTAAACCGTTTCGGGAGATTACTTAACGCGGTATACTTCGTCTGAGCATTGCGCGGATGCACGAATCCAAAAGAAATTTTGTTAGTTGAACCGGGACAGTTTTCCCCCGGCATTGCGGCCCTTCCCCAGGGTCGCCTGCAATAAATACTTTGCGAGAACAAACCTAAATTTAGCACGTTGTTTGCTTTGCGCCGTCTGGGTAATTTCCGTGATCCTGGCTCTGGTGATGAGGGGAATCTTGTGCCAGCTTATACGACATTTACGCTCCAAGAACTGCTGCGGCTGGCGCTGCCGGTAGGTACAATGTTGGTTGCCGGGCGACACGAGACGGCGCGCCCGGTGGCATGGGTCCAGACGCTGCATACGCGTCCGCCGGCGTTCCCCGATTTGCGCGGGGGCGAGTTGGCGCTGCTCTCGCTAGATGCGCTGCGGCTGCTCAGCGAAAAACTGACGTTGGTCAACTTGATCCGCGAATTGAGCGAGATGCAGGTCAGCGCAATTGGCGTACAGGGTGAGATCGGACCTGAGGCGTGCGACACGGCGGACCAATTAGACGTGCCGCTGATCAAACTGCCCGATACCGTCGCGCTGCGCGATGTGGAACGCCAGATCGCCCAGGTGTTAATGGGCCAACCGCTGCCCTTTGTGGGGCGTGGACAGACGGTCTACCAGAGTTTGCTGCAACTCTCTACCGAGAATCGCGGACTAAACATGCTGGTCGAAGTGCTGGCACAGTTGACGGGCAAAACCGTCGTGGTGCAAGACAAGCGCCTGAATCCACTCGCGCTCAACGGCAAATTGACACAACAACCACACTGGCCCTCCATCGAAGCCGCGCTGCGTGATTCCGATCCGCTGCCTGCCCTGTTCCGGGATCGTGTCGGCGTGGCGCAAGCCAGCCCCGATCCGGTGGCGCTGGAGCTGTCCGATCTCCGGCTGCGGCGCGTCGTCGCCCCGATTGTCGCCGGGAAAATGGGGCGCGGGTTTGTCTCGCTGTTGTTCCCCGACGACGAAAGCTACGACGAACTGGACCTGTTGCTGACGCGGCACGGGGCAGCGGTATGCGCGTTGGAGATGGCGAAAGACAAAGCGATCCGCGAAGCGCAAAAACGCGTGCAGGGCAACGTGTTGGAACAGTTTCTCGGCGGCATGATCTCCGAAAAAGAGGCGCTTGTGCGGCTGACACGGCTGGGCTACCAGCCCAACCAACTTTACAGTACGCTGTATCTCGGCGGACTGAACGAGAATATCCCCTCGCCCCGGCAAATCGAAGCGTTGTGCAACGAACAGGCCGCCACGCTCGGCAACGGCGCGCTCGTGCAGCCCTATGGCACAGAGGTGATTGTCTTCTGTGAGGGCAACGAAAACGGTGCGCGTATGTTGGCGACAGCGGTCCAGGCGCGCGCGCAGGCCCGCTATGATGCGGAGATGGTGGTCGGCATCGGGCAGTGTGCGGGTGATCTGCGCACGTGGCGCGAAAGTTTCCAGCAAGCCGTCGCCGCCTACCGCACCGCGTACCAATGGAGGCTGACCGCGCCGTTGGCGTTTGGTGAGATGGGTGTCTACCGGCTGCTATCGCTGCTGGTCGGCTCGCCGGAACTCAGCAAATTCTACTACGAAACGCTCGGCTCCCTGGCCGAAGAAACACCTCAGAACGCCGAATTCCTGCTCACGCTGGACGCGTTCTTTGAGGAACACGGCAACTTAACCCGCACTGCCAAGCGGCTGCACATCCACCGCAACACGTTGCTCTACCGCATGGACCGCATCAAAGAGATTAGCGGGGTGGACCTGAATAACCCCGAAACGCGGCTGGCAGTGCATCTCGCGCTGCGCGTGCGACGTATTCTATAGTACACTGAGCCATAACAGGCGTTGCCGCCACGCAACACACGCCGGGGTGCAACATCTGCGCCCCGGTTTTGCGTATTCCGTACAACACTAATACACAAACGGCATCAGCTTACGCACACGCTGTTGATACGCAGCATAGGCGGGGAATTTCGCGGCTAGCATACGTTCCTCGCGGCGCGATTTCGCGTCGAAGAACACGAACAGGCCCAGCGCATACACCAGCGTGATCACACTGACGTTAATCAGCGCCCAGCCCGCCGCCCCGATGATCAAGCCGCTGTAGATCGGGTGGCGCACCAGCCTATACGCGCCCGTCTGGACCAGTTCCGCGTCATCTTTGGGGTGCGGAAATATCGAGAGGTCCCCAGCAAACCTGCCACTGCCAACATCAGCCCGGCCATGCCCAGGCCTAACCCTACACCGAGCGTCACTAACCGCACGCTTTCCGGCAGATTGAGCCGGATCGCGATCCAGGCAGGGCCGAGCGCGACCAACGCAAACAACACCGTCTGCGCGATCACATACCATTCACCGCGTGAGTTGGTCCACCAGGGCGGGCGGGAGCGTGAATGCGTCATGGGTACGACTCCTCCACTATGTGCCGGTTCCAGTGAGATACAGCGAGATTGTAGCAAACTCGCGCCGTCTGTGGCGCGGAAAAAATAAACCACTCCCTAACCCGTGAGGCTTATCGCCCGCATAGGCTCTGTGCTATACTACGAAGGTGAGAACACTGGTTGCAAGGAGCAATCTGGTGAGCGAATCTCCAATTTACAAAGTCGTTCTCGTGGGCAACGGCAACGTCGGCAAGACCAGTTTGGTGCGGCGCTTCTGCGAGGGCAAATTCGATGAATCGCGGATTCTGACGATTGGCGTCGATTTTCAGATCAAGACAGTGCTGCTCGGTGAACGCGAGCTGCGCCTGTCGATCTGGGATGTCGCCGGGCAGGACCGTTTCCGCACGTTTCGCGATCAGTTCTATAGCGGGACGCTGGCGGTGGCGCTGGTCTACGATGTCACGTCTCCGGCGTCGTTCTTCGATCTCGCGCGCTGGCGCGAAGAAATGCGCAGCGCGGTCCCTGGCATCCCGATGGCCGTGATCGGCAACAAGCTGGACCTCGGCGCGGTTGTGCCGCCCGGTGAAGCGGAAGGTTGGGCCAGGTACGAGGGCAATATGCCCATGCTGCAAACCAGCGCCTTGACCGGCGAGCATGTCGAGGAGATGTTCCAGGGGTTAGCCTACCTGGCGTACAAGTACCAGGAATCGCTGCGCGCCCTGGACGACATGCGCGCGCAATACATGGGCGGCGATCCCTCGCCACCGCCGTCTGACAGCGACACAGCAATCACCGGGGCGAGTGATTAACCTCGCCCCGTTTGATTCACGATTACTCACTGCGTTACACCTAATACACATATTCCTCTTCGAGCATCTCACGCAGCCGCAAGTAGCTGTCGAACCGCTCCGGCGCGATCTCCCCGCGCTTGATCGCTGCCTGAACTCCGCAGCCGGGTTCGTGTGTGTGCCCGCAATCCGGGAACTTGCAGTTCGTCACATGCGGCCCGATCTCGATAAAGTAAGCGTCGAGTTCGTGCGGCTCTACGTCCCAGGGAGAAAGAGTGCGAATCCCCGGCGTATCAGCCACATAGCCCCCTTCCGCCAGCGGAACCAGTTCGCTGTTGCGCGTGGTGTGGCGGCCTTTGGTGGTGGCGCTGCTCACCGCGTTGACACGTCCACCTAACTCCGGCTCGATGGCATTGAGCAAGCTCGTTTTGCCCACACCAGAAGGGCCAGTGAACACCGAAATTTTGTTCACCAACGCCGCGCGCAGTTCATCAATGCCCTGCCCCAATTCCGCACTGACGTATAGCACCGCATAGCCGATGCGCGTATAGACATCAAACATGGCGCGCGTCTTGGCAGGATCATCCGCGACAAGGTCCATTTTGTTCACACAAATGCAGATGTTAGGGATCGCCGCTTTTTCCGCCGCGACCACGAAACGGTCCAGCGTTCGGGGCTGGGGTGTGGGCTGCATCGCGGAGAAGACGAAGATCGCCTGGTCAGGGTTGGCGATGATTACCTGTTCGCGTTCCGCCGACGTGCCCACCGCCGAACGGGGAGCCACACGCGACAACACACGCTCGCGGTCGTCTACCGCCACGATCACGCCGCCAACGGTGTCCGCCTCGATGGGCAGTTCTTCTAATGTGACCCGGTCGCCAATCGCCACCAGATCAGTTTCCTTGTATTCTTCCTTGAGCTTGCCCCGCAAATTGCAGATAATGGGGCCTTGGGGAGTTTGTACGGTAAAAAAGCCGCTTTGCGTCCTGATCACCAGACCGTGCAACTGTTCACTCAATGCAGGTTCCTCACTATGTTCTCCTTAGATTGACGGACAACAAAAAGCGCCGCGAGACGAGATATCTACCGCAGCGCAGGAACCTACCCATGAGCCGATTGCGAGAATCAGTCACTACCTCCTGGCTGCGGAAGGGTGGAGCAGCACACTAACGAAACGATCTGCCATTGTGCTTCCTCCTTTCCGGTGTGAAATAGTCGATGACTGCGTGGTGCAGTCCTGTGTCCAGAGTATAGTATGGTTTTTCGCGTGGAGTCAACTCGCCTGCGCACACGATCATGCCCCGTGCGCCCGCGCGAACAACTGCGGAACCTGCGCCGCGATGACTTCCACCTCACTGCGCCACTCGAATAGAGGTCCCAGCCCGCCGTACTCAAACGCCAGCATCCAGGGTTCCGCCCACGCACCTGACTGTATACGCGCCAAAACCCAGTCCACGAACGGCCAATCGTCGCCGGTCAACCCCACATGATCACACACCTCGCCCTGCGGATTCTGTCCAATGCCGGTGATATGCAGTTCGCGCAGCCGTTCACCCGGCATTTGCGCAAGATAGTCGTAGGGGTCCATGTCCATATGCAGCGCCGACAGTCGCGCGTGCGAGACATCCAGCAAGAAGCCCACGCCCGTCGCCTCGACAATATCGCGGATCACGTCCGGTTCGACACAGGGACGTTTGGTGCGGCTGCGTGTCCCATAATAGGGGATGTTCTCGACGATCACGCGGTCTGCGCCGAAGTGGTCCACCGCGATCTGCACACCTTCCAGCATATACGCGTGCAGCGCCGCACGGTCAGCGGGATCGGTGGTTGTGTTGGGCATATCGGTGAAATCGTCGCGGCTCTGGATCAGATGCAGATTCACATACGGCGTGCCGGTTTCCTCACAAAGCGCGTTCACCGCGTCTACGTCGAGCGTGCGCATTTCCTCCGGCCCGGCAGTGTGGTTGAAATGCATGTAGATCGGGCGATGGGCACGCGCCAGCGGCATCAACTGCGGCCAGTCTTCGGCACATTTGAAGCGGTCGATGGTCACCGCGCCGTCTTGCAGCAGGTCGGCGGCCTGTGGGGAATAGTTGATCGCGAACTGCATAGGGTTTCGCTCCTCAGTACATGACTCGAATCACGCTGGGGAGCATACCACAAATTCGCGCACGGTAAACGGGCGAACACAATACGGCCACCTCACACTATGATCGGAGTACGCGCGGGGATCGAGAGGAGTGGGGCCTGCGGCCCCCTTCCCTACGGCGTGATCGCGCCCAGATAGCGTTTATCAGAAACCTGTTGCAGTGTGCCCGAACTGAATTCCAGCTTATACGTCCCGCCCGTATCCAGATGCGTCACCAGCAGCGCGGTGTCGCCGTCGATGAACTCCAGCGGACGGTAGTGATCCAGGCCGGGATCAATCACGATGCGCCCCTGTCCCGACGCCGCATCGACCACCACCAACGCGTACTGTTCCGGCAGCAAGCCCGCTTCCACGCCTACGCCCGCCGCCACGCTGTACGCGGCGAGGGTCGCGTTCTCATTCAGCACCAGATAGCCCGCCTGCCGGAAGGTAATGTTCGGTGCGCGGATTTCAATGTCCGCCCCAGCGGGCAGCCCCCACACATGCAGCCCGAACGGGCCTTGGCCGTTGAGCGCTTCCAGCCGCGCAAACATGCGCCCATCGGGAGTGAGTGCCGCTGCGCATGGACAGTTCGGTTCGTTGGGCAGCGGGAGGAAGATTTCGTTGACGCTGTCGTACAGCGTCAGGTGATAAAAGCGTGGGTACGGCGTGTCGCCCGCATCCGTGAGGGGATGCGCCATGTCGTAGGCAAACAGCGCCCGATCATTCGACAACGCCAGCGGATAAAGCGCCGCACCGAGATCGGGCGTCAGCGGCAATTGGCGCAGATCGTCGCCATCGGCCCACGCCACAAACGCCGACGATTGTCCCGCTTCGTTGACGATCACCCACGCGATCCCTGTGCTATCCGGCGACGTGACCCAGTGCAGCCGCGTCGTATCCACCGCCCGGCGGATGAACGGGTGCGGTTCGAGTGTGCCATCGGGATGCACGCGCATCACCGCGCCGGTACGGTTCTTTTCATAGATCACTGTGCCGTCGGTCAGCGCGAAATGCCGCCCATTTTCCACGTTCGCGACGGTACTCAGTCCGGTCAGCGGGTCCATAAAATACAGGCGGGCAGCGTTCGCATTGGGGTCCTGTTCGAGAAACACCTCGATCCGCGTCCCGCTATCCTGTGCGTGCGCCGGGACGTGCGACGCTCCGATCAACACCAGCAGGAACAGCAGCGCCAGCAGTGCGGCGAGTTGGCGCAACTCACGCATCGGGCGACTCCGCTGTTGCCGCCGTATCGTCGCCCGCCGCGATCTGTGCTTTGATCGCTTCTACCACCAGCGGGAGCGCCTCCCCGGAGGGGCCGCGCAGGATGTGTTTTGCTGCGGCAGAGATCGGAGTCATGTCGGGATTCACCTCAATGACAATCGCTTTGTTCCGGTACGCGGTGACGGGCAGTTGGGCGATGGGATACGTCACGCCGGACGTACCTACCACGAGCATCACATCGCACTTCGCCGTGAGCATCAGCGCCCGTTCGAGCAACGCGGGCGGCAGTGATTCTTCATACCACACCACCGCAGGCCGCACATACGCGCCGCAGTGCGGGCATGACGGCGGGCCGCTGTCAGCGTCCCACGTCAACTGTGTGATATCGACATACGTCGGGTTGCCCTGGCAATTCGCGAAACACTTATCCTTGTACATATCACCATGCACCGGCAACACGTCGGAACTGCCCGCTTGCTGGTGCAGCCCGTCAATGTTCTGCGTCACTATCGGCACGGGGCTATCGAGCAACCGTTCCAACTCCGCCAG
>CBEVZO010000044.1:0-11438 GCA_965554365.1 uncultured Anaerolineae bacterium | reverse complement strand
ACTTTTACAAAACAAGAGGTTGGGCGGCCTGGCTCGAACCACAACCGCCCGTAGGACATAGGAGATAACCCAATGCCCCAAAAACAGAATACCGCAGTTGTCACCACTTCTCAAGCCGCAGTAACCCCCACCGCACAGCTGGCCGCGATTGGCGAGATTGCCAATGGGCACGCCCGCGCCGGTGCATTTGATGACTACCTAAGCCGCAAAGCTGATAACACACTACGCCGCCAGCGCGCCGATCTGCAACGCTTCGCGGACTTTCTAGCACACGTAGGGGTGACGGCGGGCGACTTGCAGCACGACGCCGACGCATGGCAGGGTATCACCCACGGCCTGGTCGAGGGTTTCCGCAATTGGATGATCCAACAGGGCGATGCAGTGGGCAGTGTCAATGTGAGACTGTCCACAATGAAAACGTATGCGAAGCTGGCGACGAAGGCGGGCGCAATCGACCCCGCCGAACATGCCATGATCCGCCTTGTGACTGGCTATGCTCACAAGGAAGCCAAGCGCGTAGATGAGCGCCGCGAAACCACGCGCCGGGGATGCAAGAAAGCCCAACACACCAGCATTTCAGACGACCAGGCGCGTAGCCTCAAGCGCCAGTCAGATACCCCACAGGGGCGGCGTGATGCGCTCCTGATGTGCCTGCTATTGGATCATGGGTTGCGCTGTGGTGAGGTTGCGGGGTTGCAAGTCTCCGATTTTGATCTGAAAACCGGTGAGATGCGCTTTTATCGCCCGAAGGTCGATAAGGTGCAAACGCATAAGCTGAGTGCTGACACGCTTCGCGTTGTGCGGGCGTGGTTTGACTCAGGTCATGCGCCCCCAGCGGGGCCGCTGCTGCGCGGAAGCCGTAAGGGTGGAACGCTCACGGATGCGGGCATGTCCGCGCGTGCTATCACGCGCCGCGTGCGCGATCTGGGCGCTGATGTGGGGCTGTTTGTTGAACGCGAACACACCACACAGGGCGGCAAGGTGAAAGCCGTCAAGCATGGCACACTCAGCGCGCACGACTGCCGTCACTACTGGGCCACGTTTTGGGCGGGCAAAGTGGACGTGCTGAGGCTGCAAGAGGCGGGCGGCTGGAATAGTATGGCGATGCCCCGCCGCTATGTTGAACACGCGAAGATCGCCAATGAGGGTATGGCGTAAGCTGCCGATTTGGTTAGATAATCCGCAAGCAAAAACCGGGCCAATTGCGGCCCGGTTTTTGGTGATCCCATGACGATTGAAAATGCATAATATGGGATGAATAACGCGCGTGTGGTATCATACCCTAAATATACCCTAACAAGGATCAACAATGGTCAGCAGAACCAAGCGAATGCAAGCCGCCATAGCTGCGCTACAGGGGTTAACCCGTGCCGAGTTGGAGCAATTGCGCGGGGTGCTTTCTACCCTTCTGAGTGAGGGGTATTTAGACACTGAGCCGCCTGGATACATCGAATTGAAGTACATTACGCGGAACGGAAAACGTTATGGCCCGTATAAGTATCGCCGTGTGTGGGTTGACGGCAAATTGACCAGCACCTATTTAGGGAAAGAAGCGCGAGATGAGATCGCAGAAACGGAGAAAAAGCCGTGACTATGCGTGACATACTGCGAGAGATAGACGCGGGGTGCTGGGCTTATATCGTGGGGCTGATCGTGTTCCTGGTAGCTGCCGTCCTGGGCTTTCTGGGGCCGCCGGGGTAAAGCATTTGACATGTGAAAGTAACACTTATGGAAGTAACGGCAGCGCCCGATCTCGTTGGGCGAGTTGGTTCTTGGATCAACTCGCACGCACCGCGCGGGGAGGGTATTTTTGCGGCGAAATGGATGGAACTCCATCCAAATCGCACGCACCGCGCGCGGGGAGGGTATTATATATAATACCCTACAGCAGCAGGCGCGCCAGCACCAGCGCCGCCGCGACCAACACCGCACCGGCCACGAGTGCCGACACAATGATCGCGCCCACTGGCAGCGGTTGATCACCCCCGGTGATCGCGTATTGCTGCAACCTTGCTTCAAGTGTTGACACCCTGCCCTGAGACTCTGCTAATTCCACTTCCAGGGCATGTACACGGCTCTGTGAGGCGCTTGCATCAGCGCGCATGGTGTCCAGCTCACGCCGCACCGTTTCCGCGCGTTCTACGGCGTTGTCGCGTTCGTCTCGCAGGTAGCCGACCTGTGTTTGCAACGTGGCTAATTCGGCGGTGTGGGTGAGCAGTTCGGTGACTTCGGTTACTGCGACTTCCCCACCTGTAGCACGTTTCCAACTGTCGGGCACATCGGGCAAGCCAGCCCATCCGGAGTCTTTCATGCGCGATAGACGCTTGCGGATATCCTCAATACCCGCGTGGCTTTTGCGGGCCGTGCTGATGTAGTTCAACACGCGCAGATCGTGTGCGTTGAAAAAGCGTTCGTCACCTTTGGGGGGCGTTGCACCAGGACTCAGGAACATAGCAAAGTGATCATCGTCGCACCACCGACGCAGCGTATCGGCACTTGTGCCAATCAGTTTTCGGACTTCCCCAACGTTTGCCATCGTGCGACCCTTCCCTTGCGTGATACGACCTTCTGAGACCGCACTAGCACTGCGGTGGTGCGGCCTTTGCGCCACCGATACGATTAGCGGTTGCAAAGCAGTAAACAGATGTGCTACACTGGCATACAGATAAAGAAGCGCCTGGTCTGTGCATCAACACAACCAGGCGTGGTGACCAGCGCGGGCAGCGCGGATCACACCCAAAGCATAGCACATGAAGCCTGTTTTGTCTCCCCAAATGCCCGCGCGCAAGTGTCGCCGCAGGGCGTTTTTTGTTTCGAGGGAGTGACGGGCCGGTGCTGTAACACCAACCCGCCACTAAGTTGCACAGCGGAGGAAACCCACCATGCAACCTACAACAGATTTTAGTACGCAATCACCGCCAACGACAGCGGCAGGTGAGGATATACGCCGGAAGATTCTAGATTTCATCATTCAGTTCAAGCAGGATCACGATGGCCTTTCGCCGTCACCTGCCGAGATTGGTAGCGCCTTGCACCTGAGTGTGTCAGGCGTGCGGCATCACCTGCCCAAGATGCAAGCTGAGGGCACGATTAACCCCTTTGGGCGGCGCGGGATCATGGTCAACGGTGGGTGCTGGATTTCCCCCAACGGCCACCAATCGCGCGCCGTCACAACTGTCGATACCGCCGCCCAGTTAGCACTGGCACGGCTGCAAACTGGGCACGAAAAAGAGGTCACAAAACTCAAGCTCGCCATTGAAAAACTCGAGGAAGACTTAGAAAATTTGCAGGCTGCCGTTGATGAGGAAGTCACGTGGTGGAAGGCTAAAGCTCTACAATTTCATCATTTGTTGCAGCAGCGCACCAGCGCCCACTTGATGTTCCTCGAATACGATCCGCAGGGAATTGGCTATTTTGAGGAAGTGCAAATGCAGCCGCCGCCGGTGCAGTAGATCAACCAGGGGCGCGGCATGGTCGTATCGCCGCGCCCCTGAACAGCACAATTAACGCGGATTACCCTAACTAATCAGCACTTAAAAAGGGGCACACATGCCGAAGACCTACACCCTACGCTATACACCCACCTTTGCCATTGACGCGGGCAACGGCACAACCTGCGTGATCAATGATCGCAACCCCGCCGCGCTGGTGTTCCCATCGGTGATTCAGCAGGTGGAAGATGTGCGTCTGGATGGCTCCGGTTCACAGGGTTTTGTGATTCACGTGGAACCCATGCGCAACGATAGTGCCGGAATTGTGCGCAAGTCGTGGGCCATCGGTGATACCGCGATCTTACTTCCTGGTTTGCAGACGCGCATCACCAGCGCCAACAGAATCGGCAGTGAATACCAGCTGGTGCTTATCCTAGCCGCAACCGTCCGCGCGCTTGCTGATATGGTGGAGAGTGAGGCCGAAACGATCCGGACCGATGTGCATTTTTTGCTCAACTTGCCGCCCGTGTATTTTGGCATGGCTGATCGCCTATATGCGCTCTCCGGAGACTACACAATCGAATATGAGGGAAAATTCTACGAACTCAGTGCCACAGTGCAGCATGTCTATCCAGAGGGCGCGGGCGCAGCGGCGTGCTATTTCCTGAATGATGGCGGGCGCATGGTTAACCCGCAATTCGCCAGCGGGCGCACGGGCATTGTGGACGGCGGCTGGCGCACAGTAGATGCGGTGATCTTCGAGGGCATGACATTGCTTGAGAATACCGCAACGTCGCTCACAAACAGCATCAGCGGCGTGTACCAATTGGCCCAACGTTGGGCGATGGAAGACTACGGGGAGCATTGGGGCGAAAACGAGATAGAGAAACACATACGCGCCGGTTTTGCCGTCTTGAGAGAGACAAAACAACGGATCGACCTTTCCGATATGGTCGCCGACCTGGGCGCGCGATTGGCGGACCTCATTATTTCTGATGTATTCGAGAAACAATGGCACGGCTTGGGCGACGTGGATCGCGTAATACTGGCGGGCGGTGTGGCCTACATGGTCGAGCAGCCGTTGAAGGATCGTTTTCCTAATGCCGTCATGCTGCGATCTGAATTCTCACACACTGCCGATCTGCCCTATGAACTCATGAACGCAACCGGTCACATTCGACTGTTGAAAGCTGAGCGCCTGAACGCATAGCAGCACACGGTTTATCCGGAAGTCCAATGCTAAACATTTAGAGGAAAACTGCCAGCAACGATTAAGGACTTCCGGAAATCCCATGACGGTCCATTTTTGACGGATAAGCCTATCGCGGCTATTCCCTCAAAAACCTCAGAAAACCTAAGATTTTTGGAAAGCCCATGACATCCCGTTTTTGACGGAAAGCCCATGACGCGAAAGGGGCACACCATGCCATACACAAACCCACGACACAAGGCACGCAACCAGCGCCAACGGCGGCGCACAGGCTATGTGAAGCGTCTTGAAGTCACACTATCGGCTGACTCTGATCGTGATGTGGCGATCCATGATCATCTTGCAGGGTTGCCCGCTGGCACGGTATCCGAGTTCGTCAAGCAATCTGTCGCCGAGAAGGTGCAGCGGGAGCGCGGCCAGCAGCCCCCACAGCAAGCACAGAGTGAGGCAAGCGCGCAGTTTGCACAACTCATGCAAGAACTCGCAGCACAGCGCCGAGAAATTGCTGAACTGCGCGAAGCGGTCAGCACGCCCGTGATGGTGGCCGCAGTGCCGGAGCCGGTGACAGATCGCCGCCGTCGCATTGAACCGGAAGCGCGATCCGCACCCCCGCCAGACACCGCCAGCGCAACGGGGGAGGTTGTCAGCGGCGGGATTGACATGTCACGCCCGCGACGGCGACGAACAGCACCAACAGCCGCGACCGCGCACCAGGCAGACACCCCACCGCAAGAAATAGACGAGCGCGCACAGGCGGCGTTAGCGCGGGAGTTGATCAGGAGTATCGGCGCGTTTGGCGCTGACAGATGAATCCGCCCCTAGTCACTTTCTAGGGGCACGCTACAATGGAGAGTTGACACAGAGGTAACGCCTAAAAAAAAAGGTGTCGAAGTTGACGCCTAAAAAAAGGTCGGGAAGTGGAGAAAATAGACACCTAAAAAAGAGAAGCAAATTTACTTCCCCGCCTAGAAGAAAGAAAAATTTACTCCAAAAAAAAAGGGAGCGGGTGACACAGGGTTGACACCTTAAAAAAGGGCGGAGAATTGCAACTCTGCAACCAGTTTGCAACCCATAAAAAAAGGGACCGGTTTCATTTTGCAATCGGGTGAGGCAGGAGCATGAGAAAAAAACACCAGATAGAGAAGCGCGATCCTGATTTGCGAGATAAGCGGATCGCTGAACTTGAAGCGGAAAATGCAAAGATGCGTGCAGAACTCGCCACGCTCAACGCCTGGGCCACCGGTGGCGTGCAGGGGGTGCAGCAGCTTGTACAAACAGTGCAGCAAGAACGCGATCAGCTACTACAAGCAAACCAGATACTTGCAACATGGCATGAACACACCCTTCTATATCTCAAAACCGTGCAGACCAGCGCCGCAAAGATTGCGAACATATCCAAAGCGGTATATGAGGAACGATTAGCGGGAATTCTGGCCGGGGAAGAATGGCGAAAATTCATGCCGATTTTACAAGAACTTCTCCACACCAGCACAGAACATACCGCCGACATGGTAGCCAAAATGCACGATGGTATAGCAGAAGAAATAAGCGACAGCGGGGAAACAGCGATCACTGTCCACGAGATCACACGACACGCGCAAACCACCGCCGTGTATGACATAGCAATTCGCATGATGGTACTAATGTGGGCCAATTCTCATGCGCCCGAAGTGGTCGCCGCTGAAATCCTGCACCAGTGGGAACACGGCGATCCTGACCCCACGCTTGTAACTGTGCTATGTGAACAATGGGACGGTGGGCCAAGCGCAAACACACTAAAAACAGCACTTGACAAGGTGAAAGGTTACCGCGCAATAAAGCACCGCAAGACACAAGCGGGCGCAGCTCGTGATCTTGACCTCTCCGAACGAACCCTACAACGCTATATAGAGATTGTGGCAAGCGCGGAACGCCTCGCCTCTGCGCCAATTGACCTTGCCCATGCCGCTGTGGAGCGCCTGAACGCCCGCTTTGTGCCAGATGAAACACGCGAATAGTACCAAAATGGCGGAAAGTTGGCGTAATCGCACTGCTATTGCGTGGTAGACTTGGCAGTATGACGTATTCTATAAACTATTTTTGCCGATTGTGTTAATTAATCCGAGGCTATTTTGAAGGGCAGCGGGCAACTTGCCTGACCGCTTTGACATTATCGGAATGTCGAACAATACTTGAATGGGGGCGGCACAACGTCGCCATAAACGGGGCGCGGCCTGGTGTTATTCGGACACCAGGCCAGCGCGGGCAGCGATATATATATCGACATGACCTACACGGTAGCGAACCGTGTGGGAATCTGGCGCAGTAGCGCGCACAGGATTCAAGCATATGGTAGCACAGTCTACAGCACAGCACAACACCCCCACATGGCGCGCAAAACTACACCAACGCGCGATCAGTGATTTGGTGATCGACTACTGCCAAATACGCAGCAATGGACGCGGTTGGGTTATCCCCATCACACCAAGCGCTGACGGCTTTCGCTGGAAAGCGTACCCCAATCAGCGCGGACCAAAAACACGTTGGGCTGACCGGCATGGTAAGCCCGCCTCTATGCCTGAAAACGCACGGTTTTATGACCCACGCGGCGAATTGGCGCAACACGTCGATCACGCCGGTGGAGTGCTGATTCTCGCAGCGGGTGAGCCTGATGTGTGGGCCCTGATGACTGGGGGCATATTCAACGCCACCTGCACTATGAAAGGGGAAGGTTCGATCCCCGATTGGCTGATGCCCGGATTGCAGCGGTTAGGCGTGCATACCGTGCGCTACTATCCAGACCGTGATCAGAAAGGCGACGAAGCCGCGCGCAAGTTGCGGGACGCGTTAGCGGACAGCGGGATCGCGTTGGAAGTCTACACGCTGCCGGATCGGTTAGGTGAGAAGGGCGATATTAACACGCTGCTTTTCGACGTGGGGGCGGGGGGCTTGGCTGATGCGCTGGCAGACTGCGCACCGTATGACATGCCGCCGCCGGAAGATCGCGAGCCGTCCAAACCTTCACACCAGCGCGATCCCGCCAGCATCCCCGCCGCATACAACACACTGTGGGATCAATGGTGCGCAGAGTTGGATCGCGCCGTACCGGAAGAATGGAAACGCGGTAAACCCAACGCAAAGGGCTACTACAAAAACATCCCGTGCCCGTTCCATGATGAACACAACCCCAGTGCCGGTTACAACACCAACACACAAACAATCACCTGCTTTGTGTGTGGTGACCACAACCAACACGAGATCGCCGCGCTGATTGGCTCCCAGGCATGGGAAGACTACAAGGCGCAGCACGCACCAGCGCCCACCTTGCCACCGCCGATCATGAAAAAGCAGGAACCGGAACCGCGTGATTATTCGGCCCGTGCGCTGCGTTGGAACTTTACCAACGAGCTGCGCACAATGCTGTTGAACTTGCACGCTGAAACCGCTGAAACCAATGATCGGGACGTTCCCAAGTGGGCCGATTTCCCGGACTATGCGCCCGCTGTGATGGTGCTGGATATCGTGACCAGCGCGGAAAATTCCAACCGGATCGCATTGGGTGAGACATTGGCCGAGCAGGATATTTATGCACTGGCTCAGCATGGCGAAACACGGCACACCATACGCACCGGGATCGAGATCTTGGAGCAAACAGGGGTCTTTTGTCGAAAAACACCTAGAGTAAGTACTTATAAAAACCCTTTAGGTGATTTTCAACAAAAGGGTCAATCTTCCCGTGCGGCGCGCGGCCCAAGTGTGTTTTGGGTGCTGAACGATCCCGACATTGCGCTAGACAACCTGGTTGGGACGTTGCGAGATAACGCTATGCGGACGGCAGTCTATGCACCGCCTGGTGAGCGCGTGCTTATTCCAGACAGCCCGCGTACCGATGAACCGTACGACTTGACCGCCGCCCAGGTGGAGCAAGTCGATCAACGCCGCGCGCCACTCTATGAACAGCACGCCGCTGCCCGCGCTAAAGCTGAGCGCACCATAAACCGCCGCGCCCGCGTTTTGCGCCGCGCGTTGGCTGATGCGTGCCAGCGCGCCAATAAACCCGCCGATCCTATTCCGGTTGATGTGGAGACCCCCAACAAACTGCACTACCGGGCCGCGCTGGATCGTTTGCATCTTGAGGCGTGCGGCGGTGTGCGTCTCGAGCCGGACGCGGTGACAATGGCCCGCATCGGGTGCAAGTATCCCCAGCAATTGCGCCACATTCGAGAGATAAACCAGGTGGCGACGGTAGCACGGCACAAGACGCACCCGATCCGCCGTGATATGCACGTTTTCGATCAGGTTCCAGATTACACCGTCCGGCGTGGCTGGGGCTTGAAGTTGGAAGCGTCCAACGGCGAAACTTATTTAGTCGTGCGGAAAGACAAAACGACAGAGGAACGTTGGGAGGAAGCGGATCGTTGGACACAGCGCCAATTTGCGGGGGGGGCAACGGTTGAGGCGAAAGAACGGATCGCCAGTTTTGAACGCTCCGCTGATGAGCAGGAGCGACGTGCTATCGCTGCCCGTATTGAGCGCCGCAAAGAGAAGGCGAAAGAATACCGCATGGCGATCAAAGTTCAGGAGCGCAAGCCCACCGTGCCGCGCCCGCCTGAAACACCGCCGAACCAACACAGCGAATTCTATGCTGCCCAGCAAGCCAAGTTTGGACTGTCAGACTTTACGCCGTACCGGATGCAGGATGACACGCTGCTCAGCACGATCACAGGGAGGGAGTGGAAAGCGCCGACCGCCGCGCAGTTATGGCGCGCGTGGGCGGGGACGCTTGAGGATATCCAGGGGGCAACTATGCCGACCTTCACAGCGCATAGCGAACCGGCAGAGCGTGAGCCGGAAGTGTACAACGTGACCGCAGAGTATGACGATCTTCGCGCTCACAGAGAACACCGGGAGCCGCGACTCGATGTGCCCGCGACGGCGGTGTATCAGCAGCGGGAACACATAGACGCGATCAACGCCGCTGCGAAAGTCACACACGGCCAAGCGCGCGATCACGTGTGTTACGAGTGTGGCAAGCCCGCCGATGTGCAGACGTTCATGGGCTGGCGGTGTGCGGAGTGTCATAAGGCGGTGGTGGCCGCATGAGTACAGAGCAGCGGTTGCACCGTGCGGGCTTGAGGATCGCTCCTGCCACATTGCACACCGGGAATCGCGCTTGGCCGCATGGCAGAGTGATCACGCTGGCAGCGGATCGCAAAAAGGCGCGCCGTCCGGCAGTGACGCGAAGTGCAGCATGAGCAGCACAACACTCAAGCTACCGCGCATCGATGGCCGCACCAGCTTAGCCAAGTTGCTACTCAGGCGCGTGCAAGTCGTGCGGTATCTGGCGAACGCTGAAAATCGCGCGGGCGTGGTCACGGGTTGGCATGAGCGCATTTGGGCGGGCATGGCTGATCACTACCGCGACGAATTGGCGACATTGGATCGCTACATTGATCGTAAGCAAACGCGGAGTGCCGAAAATCCAGCACATAAAAAAGCGGCGGCATAGATGCCGATTTCACCTAATAATCAGGATGAGATTACGCGCAAATCACACCGCCGGACACAGAAAGTGGTGAGGTAAAAACACTGGCGGGCGCGAAAGGATTAACTTGCTATGGCAGGGACCACTACAGGAACACGGCGACGGTGTGAACACATCAAAGATGATGGTACACAGTGCAAGTCGTGGGCAATGACGGATAGCGTGAAATGCTTCATGCACTGCCCTGAGAAAGCCGCTGCACGCGCAGACGCACGATCACGCGGCGGGCTGGCCCGCCAGGGGCGCTCCGTGCGCGCGGTGCGGCACATACCAGGGGAACCCGAACAATGGCCGATACAAACAATGGCAGACGTTCAGGAGTTATTAGAGTGGGCCATTGCCGATTGTCTCATGATGGAGCGCAGCATCGCCCGCACTAACGCATTGGGCGCGCTGATTGGCCGCGCGACGAAGGTGCTTGAGCAAACCGAAATTGAACAGCGGATCGCCGCGCTTGAGCAGATCAGCACAGGGGCAAGGGTGGGTGACAATGGTCGATATTAAGCGCCGGTTGGCGCAGCTAGAACAGCATACGCCTAAGCGATCTTATGATGTGTTTTGGTTGGCTGATCACCCAGCGCGCGATCTAATACCGTTATGGGATGATTCGCCGGTTGGTGTGATGCCACAGACCGATTTAGCACAGATGGATCACCTTTTAGGGCTGGGGATGGCTAAATGTAATTTTGTTGGCTTTTCCGATGGGCAGTTAAGCGCTCTAATGTTGGTGATAGATCGCCTTAATCTGGTTTTTAATGGCGTGATCGGTACTACGTGGCGCAGACTACAGGCTATTGTACAAACGATGACTGATGAAAGCGCCCAGCAGATCGCCGCTTGGATTGTAGAGACATTCCCTACACTGACCACTGAGCAAGTGATCACACTGGGATTAACCGCAGATGAAAAGCAGCTAGGGACAATGGCAGAATGGCAAAACGTCTTGATCAACGGTTAACACAGCTTGAGCAGCACGCCCGCCATGTTGATGATCAACGCATAAAGCGGATCGCGCGAATACTCGCCACAGAACCGGACAGCCCGCGCGCGGTCAGACTACGTGAGCTATTCGACATTGCGCGTCAGCGACGTGACCAGGAGCGAAAAGGTGAGCCATAAGCGCCGGTTAGAGGCACTAGAACAGCAGGCACAGCCCCCAGCGCTGCCGCAGTGGGCGATCTATTGGGATCATGAGTTAGACGCGGAGCGCGGGCCGTGCCCACTGTACCGCGACCATGACGGCAACCTCAGAGAGCGCGACACAGACAAACTA
>CBEVZO010000043.1:0-11547 GCA_965554365.1 uncultured Anaerolineae bacterium | reverse complement strand
CCAGTTGGGCCTGGATGTTGGTAACCTGGTGTTCCATGATGCTCACGGGCGTGATGGCTGTACCTTCTTCTGGCACAAAACCAACGCCCGCCGCGAGTTCTTCCAGGCTGAAGGGATCAACGCTGATGATGGCATTGGGCTGCGTGGCATGTTGATAGACATTCTCATCGAGCGGCAACCAGGGGCCGGTTGCGGCTGGGGCTACGTCTGCATCCGGGTCGGCGGCATCGTCTGCGCCTTCGTCATCCGCAGCACCGGCATCTTCGTCATCGCCTGCGGCTTCTGCGGCGGCTTCGGCCTCGGCAGCTTCCGCCGCGTTCGCCTGAACTTGTTCGAGCATTGACGCCGCGTTTTCTTCCAGCCACGCGCGGAAGTCGAGATAGATCATCGGCTCGGTTGTACCCTGGTATTGCACCTCGGCACGCGCGAATTGCGCGCCGTCCAGCATCCAGGCGTAGACCAGTTCTGCGCCGGGGAACTGCTGCCCTGTGGTCGAGAGTTGTGGCGGCAAGTAGAGTCGCAGCAGCGACATGGGCACTCCGCCGAAGGTTTCTGTCTGCGGCCCGATGATGGCTTCTTCGTCGATGACCAACCCTTGTTCGGCTGCCGCGATCCCGATCTCGGTATGCAGTTCAGTGAGCAGGTCGAGGAGCGGGGTTGCGGTGTCTTCGGCGACGGGTGTGAACTCATTGGTGAAGATGAACTCGTCAAGGGTGGTGTATTGTACGCTGAGTATTACCGTGTTTTGGGTGTTGCCAATGTACTGGTATTGGCCCGATCCTGGCTCAAGTTCTAGCCAGTTAGCGGCTAACGGATCGGGCAGGGGGGTCGCGGTGGCGATAGCGCTTTGAACGTTGGTATCGACCCCGGCTTCACTGGTAAGCAGAAACGCAGCGCTGATTATCACCAGTAAGACGGCCAGGGCTGCAAGTGCGGATGTGAGTAGTGTCCGTTGCGACATGCGTGGACTCCTTCAAGGACGTAGTGGTAAGTAGTGTCTATATGCTTTGTATGTCTGCTCTGTATGCTGACCGGCTCCTAGTGTAGCCAACATTGTCTCAAGGTTCAACTTGTTCTGTCGCGATCTGGCAGATTTTCCAGCCTTCCTCGTAAATCAAGGGAACCGGCGCGATACCCATGTTGCTCACGGCCAACATCGCGCCGCCGGGACGGTCAGTAAACACAAGTTGGATATCACCGCTGAGCGTGATTTCCACACGATCCGCATTCCACGCGGTGACGGTGAAGATTGTGGCTGTGAAGTCTAGCGTGATGCCGTCGGCGGCGACCTGCATGTAGATCATCTCAAATTCTGTTTGTGAGAGCGCGTCACGTTGGGCCGCGCACAGCGTCGCTTGAGCGCGGTCGTAGTCGATGCTGAATGCGGCGTCGAAGAACTCGCGCACTACTTCCGCTGGGCCGAGGATGGGATCGACATCCGGCGGGGGCTGCATACAGCCGCGCCACGCGTCATTTTCTTGCACCGCCCACAGTGGGATCGTGTTCAGCAGCGACACAGCGACGGCGCGCGGTGCTTCTGCACCGGGAAGATCGAGCAGCAGCGCCCCGCTGACGTTGACCTGTACCCAGTCGTCGCCCGCCTGCACAGGGCTGAACACCAGCTCGTCCAAATCGACGGTGATGTCGCGCGGGGCCAGATCGAGGGTGAGCGTCTGCCACAGGTCCAGGAGCAGGTCCGGGAGATCGTCGGCGGTGGCAAACTGCGCATGATCGGCGGCGCACATGATCGGTGCTGCGGCGTCAAGGTCACGCGCGAGCAGTGCTGTGAAATACGCGGCAACGGTGTCTATGCGCGGATCGGTGGGCGGATCGTCGCCGGAATCTTGGGCATGGAGTGTCGTGCATGGGACACACAGCGCGAGTAGCAGCAGGAGGGTTAGCGCGCGGCACAAGTGTGTGGTCAGGGCAGGGGACATGAATGCTGATCCTTGTGTGTGTTTACGCTGCGATGCAGTCGCGTGTTGGTTACGTTGTGCTATTTGGCACAATAGGGGTGTGTCGCATGTCAGTTGACGCGTGATAAGGCGCGTGATAAGATTTTTTAAATTTATCATCAATATGGTAAATATCGTCAGATGCACATCACGGAGCAGGTAAGCCAGCTATGCAACAAACAAGACGACACATTCTTGAAATCCTTAAAGAACACAAAGAAGCCACTATTGACGAAATCGTCACTGCGCTTACTGAACGGATCGGCAAGATTACAGCAGTTACGGTCCGGCATCACCTGGAAATCCTACGTGGTGATGGTTTGGTAGCGGCTCCTTCGGTGCGGCGGCGCAGTAAACCTGGGCGTCCGCAGTATGTGTATGCGCTCACAGAACGTGCAGCGGACCATTTCCCGAACAACTATCAAGGGCTGGCGATGGGTTTGCTGGACCAGATGAAGAACGAACTCTCGCCCAAGCAGGTCGGTGTTATTTTGGGAGGCATCGCCAAAGATATGGTGGCCCAGGCTATGATCCCTGATGGGCCGCTCCTGGTGCGGATGGAACACGCCATCGCATTCATGAAGGACTCCGGCTACACGGTTTCGTATCGTCAAAACGGCGAAGGGTTAATATTGACCGTCACCAACTGCCCGTATGAGCAGGTGTCGTGCAAAAACCGTGAACTCTGCACGATGGATCATAATTTGATCGAAGGTCTGGTCGGCCTGCCTATCCGGCGTCTCGCTTGCCAGTTGGATGATGGCGCGGAAGTTTGCATCTATCTGGTGGAAGAAGACGAGTAACTGTCCGTTTCTATGTCGCACACATCGTTATGATCGTTAAACACCCCCGACGCCACACGGGGGTGTGTGTTTTTGTTGAACTAGGACTGCTCTGCTGTACCCGGGGCGCGGCAGAGCAATGCCCCTACGCATTTTCTAGCGGCAGCCAGATGGTGAACATACTGCCCTGATCCACGACACTTTCCGCGATGATTGTGCCCTGATGACGGGCGATAATCTCTTGCGCAATGGCTAAGCCCAACCCTATGCCGCGAATCCCGCGGTCACGCGCGCGGTCGCCGCGATAAAAGCGCTCGAAGATGTGCGGTAGCGTGTCTGCGGTGATGCCCATGCCGGTGTCGCGCACCTGGATCGTGGCGAAATTGCCGCCAGACCACGCTTCTGAGCCTAACCGAATATCCACACGACCCCCGCTCGACGTGTGCAGCAGCGCGTTTTCGATCACCGCACCGAGCGCCTGGGCCAGATACCGGGCATCAATGAGGGTGGGGGGCAGCGTGTCGTGGTGGGTGTGCGTGAGCCTGATGTCGCGCGTCTCAGCGGTGGGAGTGTAGCGCGTCACGGCCTCGTCTAGCACGCGATTCAGGTTGACTGGTTTACGTTCCAGCGTGACCAGGCTCGCGTCCATGCGCGAGAGTTCGAGCAGCGCATCCAACAGGCGTTGGAGATGGTCGGTTTCTTGTTCCAGTGCCAGCAGGTGCATCGGGCGCTGGTCTTCGGACGCTTCTTGTAATAAATACTGACGCAGCTTGATATTGGTGACGGGCGTGCGCAGCTCGTTTGTGGCATTGACGATGAAGTGCGTTTGCATGGCTTCGCGTGTTTTACGATCCCTGATGTCGGCACACACGATCACAAAGCCGGACAGATCGTTTGCCGCGTCGAAAATGGGCGTGACAGACATGGCAAAATCGCGCTGCGGGATGGCGCTAGCGAGGCATACGTCGCCCTGCCACACGTCGGGTACTTGAATCGCTGCGGCCAACGCACGGGTTATGTCAGGATCGGTGGTGATTGGCGGCCAGCCAGTATTCAGCGGCGCACCGGGCGGACTATCCCCAAATGTCTGTTTCCAGGCCGGATTCACATAGCGCGCATTGCCGTTGGGTGTGACCAGTGCCAGCGGGTACGGTGTATAGTGCAATGTTTGTTCGAACATATCACGTTCGGAGGTCAGGACGGCGGCGTGTTCCAACAAACTCACGGATTCCTCGGTTGTTGGCCCGGCACGCTCACCCGCGCTAAGGTCGCTGCTGAGCGCGTCTATTTCCTGCGAGATGCGCGTTTCCGCGACGACGCGTGCTTCGAGATTGGCGCGGTCGAGATAGAGGCGTACGCGTTTCCGCAATTCGATCACGTCCGGTGGGGTGATCAGGTAATCGTCCGCGCCCGCTTCAAACGCCGCATGTTTATATTGCAGCGGCCCCATGAGAATAAACGCGGTCTGAGCGAAGCGCGGCTCCTGCGTCAGATCGGCGATCAAGGACAATGCTTGGGCGACGGGAGGGCGCAGTCCGACGAGGCAGATCACGGGGGCGGCGTCGTCAGCGTGGGACAGCAGATTAGCTACGCTGGGAATCCACAGCGCTTCCACACCAATTTGAGTGAGGTGCTGCAACAGCCATTCCCCCACCGTTGTTTCTTTTTCGAGAATGAAGACCTGAATGTGCGACATGGGGCGTATCCTCCACACTGGCGCAATCTGGATCAAGCGCAATTAGCATCGGGCGCAGTAATGCACAGACGACTCCAAGTATAAGGTAATCGTTGAGAAAGCGAAATCCGAGCGTAGGGTGAGTCGTGCGGCGGGCAGTGGTACAATCAGCGGCGCTTAGAGAAATGGTTAGGAAGACGCTGATGGACGCACAACAACCGCACAACCGGACACAGGCATGGTTGATCGTGATCGGCGGCGTGCTGGCGTGGATCGTGGTTTTGGTGGCGGTGCTGTTGGTGGTGCTGCGCGATGACGATCCCGCCGCGCCAGAGGCCGACGCCGACCCGATTGGCGCCGTGCCCACGCTGAGCGCCGCGACCGTGATCCCCACATGCACCACGACGCTGACCGTGCTGCCGACAGCGACGGAACCCCCGCCGCCCACGTTTACGCCGACGATGATCCCGATTCTGACCGCGACGCCTGTGCAGATGGCTCCCCCGGCTCCGGCTGCATCGCCGGGCGTGGCGGAACCGTCGCATGAGCCGACAGTAGCGCCAACCGACGCGCTCGCAGTGGAGGCCGCGCCAACCATTGATCCGGGGGAGGCGGAAGTCGAGGCGGTTCCTGCTGCGGGGGAGGGCTGCGCGCCGCCGCCGGGGTGGGAAGCGCATGTGGTGGAGCAGGGTGACACGTTGTTCGCGTTTGTGTTGGGTGCGGGGCCTGAGGCGGGTCTGACGGTCGATGATTTGATCGCGGCGAACTGTCTCGGCAGCCGCTATTTGCTGGTGAATCAGGTGTTGTATTTGCCGCCGGGCGCAGCCGAAAATGCGCCGCCCTCCGATCCGTATGTGCCGCCGGGATCGTTGGGCGTGCCGGGGCCGCGCACGCCCAACTGTCCGTGCGTGATCAGCATTCCCGAAGGTTGGCGACGCGAGCAGCTTGCTGAAGCCGTGCAGAACGCGGAGACGAGCTTCACGGGCGGGGACTTTCTCGCTGTGACTGCGCCGGGGGTGATGACGGCGTATGATTTCGTGAATCAGCGACCGGGCGATGCGTCGATGGAAGGCTACTTGTTCCCCGGCACGTATACCGTGCATAACGACACGACCGCCGAAGGGTTCCGCGATATGCTGCTGGCGGCGTTTGATGCGCACGTTTCAGCAGGGATGCGGGCAGATGCGGCGGCGCAAGGCGTGACGTTCCATCAGGCACTTACCATCGCGTCGATTGTGCAGCGTGAGGTACGCGGGCCAAACACGCAGTTGCTAACCGCCAGCGTGTACTACAACAACTACCGCGCGGGGAACCGGCTCGGCTCTACCGTCACGGTGCAGTACGCGATTGGCGGGCCGGGGGCGTGGTGGCCGCGTGTGGTGGGCAGCGACCTCGATAATCCGTCGCCGTTCAACACCTACAAATATACAGGGCTGCCGCCCGCGCCGATTTCCAGTCCGGGCGCGTCGGCGATTGTCGCGGCGGTGTATCCTCCGGCGACCAATTACTTTTTCCACACGGCGGCGTGCGATGGCAGCGGCGAGGTGTTCGCGGAGACGTATGCGCAGCATCTCGCGTATGTGAACTGCGAAGCGCCGTGATAGCACC
Source organism: uncultured Anaerolineae bacterium (assembly GCA_965554365.1). Taxonomy (GTDB): domain Bacteria; phylum Chloroflexota; class Anaerolineae; order Aggregatilineales; family Aggregatilineaceae; genus CAYRNY01. Next base: position 5,527 of record CBEVZO010000043.1, on the reverse strand, counting down.
TGAAACCGAAAAGGGCGTATGGCAATACGCCCCTACGGTTGGTGTTGATATTTCGCGGACGAATGTTGCCCCGCTAACTGTCCGTTTTCTTGATCGTCCCCTGTGCTTTTTCGATTGTGACCTGGAACTGTTCTACGGGAGATTGTAGCTCCTGCAACTGACCCCATTGACTGGCCTCGGTGCGGAGCGCGTATTCCGTTTTTTGCACCAGCTTGGGGAAATGCCGTTGATAGTCGCCGGGTTGCAGAAAGTCCGTGTCTGGCAGGGCGAGTCGCGCCTGTTGCAACGCCAGCCATGTGCCCTCGTAAATTTGCGCCTGGCGCTGCCATTGATAAAGCGACCGGAAGGCCGACACAGCGGCAGCAAATGCCGGGAGCAGCGCGGTCAGGAAGGCAAAGAACGGTTTGTTAGCCATGACGGAGTACGACGAGATGACCGTCGAAACGCCCATCAGACCGGCAGAGAACCATAGCATTCTGTCGGCGTTGAAGGTGTATTCGGCTTTGCGACGCTGGTAATAGCCGTCTTGATAATCTATGCGCTGCTGTAAGTACAGTTCGGTGCGTACTTTGGCTTCTTCTTCAGTGAACAGACTCTCCGGCGCGACAGGCGGCGGGGGAGGTGGTTGGTTGGTAGACATGGTTGATTTCCTTTGCACTATGTAGTGCTATGCCGAGTCTCAGCGCCGGATGCTAGTCCTGGGTGTCGGTCGCTGCGGGGTCGGGTGCGGCAGCGGCAGCGGGCGGGTGATCGTCTGGCGCGTCGTCGGGGGTGCTGTCAGTAGGCGCGCTGTCGTCGGGCGCGATCTCAAACTCGACGGCGGCCCCGTGAATGCCCCCGGATTCTGATACTGGCGGCGGGGGTGTGGGGGTGCGGAAGCTGCCTGTCGAGGTGAGGCGCGGACTTCCGTCAGAAGTGGGGGTGGTCTCGGTGATGATTTCCAGCGTCTTGCGGCGCATTTCTTGTACGCGCGCACGCGCTTCCGACCGATTGAACGGATTCTGCCGCGCGATGAACAGGAAATACAATGAGCGCAGACTCTCGGCCTGGGCGCGGAACTTGAACCAGCGTTTTTGTGGCTTCTGGTTGGCATCGAGGAATGAGACTGTCGCGGCCACGCCACTGGCGACGGCGGTCAAAAAACCGAGGAATTGCTGCGCTTTCAGCGTGCCGAGGAAACTGCCGGTATCCACGCCATGTTCCCAGCCCAGGGCGTATATCAGCACGTTAACGGAGGCGAGTGCGGTGGTCAGGAACGCGGCCAGAATGAACAACCATTGGAACTGATAGTAGCGATTCTGGAAATGTTTGGCTTGTTGGTCCAACCGCCAGAAGTGTGGCAGCAGGTGTTGGTCCAGTTCACGGATATCTATTTTGAGTTCGTCTGAGATGGGGCCTTTGACCAGGTCGGGGGTGATGAAGCCCTGCTCTTTCAACATCTTTGTATACTGCTGGTCATCTTTGGGGTGTACCCACTCGCGCTCCACGCGGTGAATGGGCGCACGCCGGATGAAGAAGATGCGGGGTTTTTTCTCCTCCGTTGTGACTTGCAGCTCGAGTTCAGCCGTTTTATCCATGTCGAGCTTGGTGCTTTTGTACGGTTGTGTCACGGTGTTCCTCCTGGTTCCTGCTGTGTTGCGACGGGCTGTAGCGGCGAGTGTCACATGTGCCGCGTGTGATGTGAGGTGATAGGTTAGTTATAGGTGGTGGCGGTTTCCCATCCGAGCGGGTCACTGGTGTTGGTGTCCGGCTTGGCGTCGGCATTGCGGCGGACGAGCAGTAGATCGTTGGCGTGCCACACATACGGCTCGAACTCGCGCTGCATGTGCCCGATCAGGTGCGGGTAACGGTGCGCGGGGACATGCTCGCTAATCGCCAGATGTACCTGAATCGCGGTGCGTGCGTCGGGCAGCGGCGTGATTAAGGGGGCCAGTGCGCGGCGTAAGTTGTGTAGGGCTTCCTGCAATTCTTCATCGGGTTGCAAGCGCCAGGCGGCGATGTACTGTTGTTTGCCGACCACTTCCGCCCAGATGCCCACACGTTCGATTTGCAGCGGTAGGTGATTGCGTGTCCAGTGGGCGAGGGCGTCCTGCACCGCGTCAAGCTGTGGGGTGCGGAATGCGCCACCGAGCATAATTCCCGGCGGGGGTACGTCGTTGATTTCGCCCACCACACGCAGTGCGATCACCTGCGCGCTTAGGTCGTCTGGCAGCGCAATCAGAACTTGATACACCCAGTCCGGCTCTGGTTCCGGTGGCGGCGTGTCAGTGTCACCCTGTGCCTCGTCCTGGGGCGCGGCCTCGGTCGGTGCGTCCGACTTCGCGGCGGCGGGCGTTGGTGTATCTTTGAGCGCGGCGGGAGGTGTGGTTGGAGCAGTCGCAGCGGGTTTTGCGTCCGATGTTGTTGGCGCAGTTGCGGCGGGCGTGTCATCTGGCGCAGCGTCTTTGGATGTGGGGGCAGGTTTTACGGCGGCGGCACGCGCTCTAGTCGAGGCGGCGCGGCGTGGCGGTGCGGTTTTGGGCTGCGGGCGCGTGGGAGCGGTGTCCGGTTTGTCAGCGGATGTGGCGGCGTTTTCGTCCTCGATGTCGTCATCCAGCGCATCGAGATTAATCGCATCCAGATCGTCATCGTCGGTCCAGGTGACATCGTCGAAATCTTCGTAGGACAGGTCGTCAGAAGCATCGCTGTGGCGGCTCATAGGGCATCATCCTGACGGGGCACGGCCCCGAAGTTGATCAGGTCAATGAATTCGTATTGTATGCATTCGCGGGTTGCGGGGTGCGTGAGATGCTCGATCTCATCTTCGCGCTGCGTGGTGTACCCGCTGTGGCGTAGGCCGTCGTCCAGATAGCCTGGATGACACATCAGTTCCGTGATGCCGTCAGCGGGTAAGTTGGTGAGGATCAGCAGTAGATCGCCGAGCGTGGCCGTTGGGCCGTAGAAGCCCATCTCGAAGTGGGCGGGCCAGAACGGAGCAGGGCGATCCGCCAGCACGGCACGTGCATCATCGATGATCGCGCGGCCCTGGTCAGTGGCGAGCGCGGGCAGCAGTCCACCGAGATGACGTAGCACCTTATCGGTAGGGTGGTTGATCATGCCATCGCGCATGGGGATGTGGTGTGCGGCGGCGCGGTCGAGCAGCGTTTCCAGCGCGGCAGGGTGCAGATAGGCGGCGTGGTGATGCGCGTCGAGATGATCCGGCGGCTGGCCCGTGAGCGTGATGAAGCGTGCGACCTGCGTCTCGATTTCGCGCCGCAGGTGATCAGGGTCAAATGTGGCGAAGTGCTGCGGCCAGTCGTTGATGTGGTGGAATCTGCCGTCCGCGTTGAGCAGCGAACTGACCGTGTCCGGTGCAGAAACAGGCGTGCCGGAGGTTAGCGTCACGTGCAGCCCGATGCTGAGATCAGGTGCGTCCTGCAACGCTTGTTCCAGCCCTGGCGCGGCGTGTGGATAGTTGATCATGACGGTGGTCGAGGTCACGATCCCGTTGCGATGGGCTTCAATGATGCCGCGATTTACGCCCGCAGCGTAGCCAAAGTCGTCGGCGTTTACAATGAGTTTTTTCATGGATGTTCTTCTGTTGGTGTGCGTATGTTCAGTCCCAGGCGACCCCCGTGTGGGGCCGCGTCTATCCATAGTCTACTCATGCGCGCGCGGAACGCCAACTGGGGGTGCTGCGGGGGTAAATCGCCGCCGGTTAAAACACAGCGGCTACGAATAAATCCGGTAAGCCCACTGAAGGGTACGATTTGTGGTGATTGTGCCTCGCCTGCTCCTGAAGGACGCCGGCTACCCAAAAGCGAAGCACGCTCAAGCGCGCTCGTCTGAATGTGTGCTAAGAGAGGGCCATTATGCAGATTAAAAAATTAGCGCGGATATCCTGGTGAGCGCAGAACGGCCTCACTCCCCTCGGTCCCCCCTCTCCTCCTCCTCTCCTCGGAAAATAGACATTTGTGGTCGCGCAAAGCGCTGAGGATTGAAACCCTCAGCTACATACAATCAAAGGACGCTCAAGCGCCCTGGCGCGCGGCGAACGAGGGCCGTTTCACGGTCCGGCTTGTATGTAGCCGGCGCAGTGTTTTCTGCGCGTCCATTGTGGGCCGGGCGAACGTCGCCCTCGCACATTTTCATCTCTTTGATGTGTCGCCGCCAGCGGCGACATGGGGAACTCCATCCAAAACATTTTGTTGCGCTGGCGCTCAACGAAAATTATGGAGCGGGGGACTTGATCGCGCGCCGGATTCCCCCTCGCCGATGCTGCGCAGAAGCGCCTGGGCCTGGGGCGGGAGTCGTGACATAGCATCCAGCATAGTACCAGGGTCAACCCTCTGATTTTGGGGGCTATGATATGATGAAACCAGGGTTATGATAGGGGCAGTGCTACAGTGGCGTCACGGTTGTGATGTGCATGTTGATCGGTAGTGAGTACGGAGGTCGGTATGAAACTCGAAGTCCTGTTGAGCGGCTTGAACAATCCGCAGCCTGCGGTGCGGTTGGATGTGGTGCGCGTATTGGGGATGTTGGACGAAACGCGCGCGCTCGAACCACTGCGCGAACAGTATAAAGGGGAGACTGATCCAGCGGTGCGGGAGGCGATTGCGTGGGCGGGAAAGCGGCTGTATCAGGCGGTGCAGGCCGGGTATACCACGCTCGATGAACTGTTCCGTTATTTCCGCATTGACCGCGAGATCGAAACCATGCCCGATGTCAGCGAGGAAGAAATGATGCGGCGCATGGAGCAGCAGTTCGATACGGATATGCGCGATCTGAAGAAGAAGCAGGGGCGTCGCAAAGCGGGATTGGCGATTGCCGCAGGATTGGCGGGCGGTGCGGTCGGCGCGGGAGGCGGAATGCGCTTGATGATTGATGCGATGGGTCCTGGCGCAGATGCGTCGTCGTCACGCGTGGGGCAGGGCGAACGCGCGGTGCAGCGCACGCCTGCGACGCTGCCCACCAATGCGAACATTGATATCTGGGTGAAGCGCTTGCAGAAGGCCGCGAAACCAGAGGATCGTGAGAACGCAATCATCGAGTTGCAGCAGTTGAATAATCCGCGTGCATTGCCGCACCTGGCGCAGGTGTTTGTCTCCGACGAAGCGCCGAAGGTGCGTCAGGCGGTGCAGCGGTACGGGAAAATCCTGTATTGGAGCGCGGTGTATTGGGACATGGAGCAGAGCGGCGCGTTGGCCGAGGAGATGCAGCGCCGTGCTGCCGAACTGGGCAAAGCGATCAAGGTGAAAACTGAGGGCGGGACTGCCGCGCCCGGTCAGATGCCCGCTATCCCGCCGGGTCAGAATGCGAGCGCGACGCCCAATCTACCACAGGCTACGTCGCAAGAGGCGAACGTGAGCGAGATTCTGCGCAAGGCACAGGAAGGGCGCAAGCGTCGCAAGAGCCGGGGGCGCTGATCTGCGACGCCCGCACGATAGATTTACAGTCACGACAGGCTGCCACGATGGGCGGCCTGTTTTTTTAGGGGAGCTACCCATGCCGCCTGCGGCACCACAAAGGGATGAAAATGTGCGAT
>CBEVZO010000042.1:0-11624 GCA_965554365.1 uncultured Anaerolineae bacterium | reverse complement strand
GATGGGGTTGGTCCAGGCGTATGAAGAACACGAACAATGGGATCAGGCGCGCGAGATACATCAACAGCTTGGACGCGCTGTGCCCCGGTATCGTGTGGTAGCGGAAACGCGGGCGGCGGTGTGTCTGAGCCGCGCCGGAGATGACGCAGGCGCAGAAACGGAATTGCGGCGGCTGCGCGAAATGCACCCATATAACGTGCAGGTGGTTACTGCTGAGGCGGAGATATACGAGCGTCAGGAGTTGTGGGATAACGCCATCGCGGATTACGACGAGATCGCGCGGTTGGATGAGGATCGGGCGGTGGAGGCGCTGCTTGCGATTGAGCGTATCTTCCGGCAGCGAGGCATGGACGAGGATGCCGACGAGGTGCTGCGCGAAGCTGAAGAACGTGCCGAGCAGTTGCGCGAAAGCGGTCAGCAGTTGCTCAAAATGGCGGTACGCCAACACCAGATGGGCAACATCGAGACGGCGATTCAACTGCTGCACAAAGCCGCCGAACGCGATCCTGATAATGTGCATCCGGTGTACACTAACCTGGGCATGATCTATATCGGGCAGCACCGCTATGACGAAGCGCAAGCCATGTTTGATCAGGCCATTGAAGCGCACCCGGAACGTGTGCAGCCACACATGGGGCTGGCGCAGCTTTTTGAGGCGCAGCAACGTTGGTACAAGGCTATTGCGGCTAATCAACGTGTAGCGGAGATTTCTAGCACACACGCGGCGCTGGCCTGGGAGCGGATCGGCAACATCTACCGCGATCATCTGCGCGATCTGGAACAGGCGGAAGCGAGTTATCAGCAGGCAATGACGTTCGACGCGCAGCGTGCAGAAACGCATATCGCGCTGGCGTTGGCATATGAAGCCTTTGAGCGTTGGGATGAAGCTATCGCGGCGCATCGCAAGGTAGGCGAGGTAGAGCCACGCTTGCAGGTGATCTCCGTCGCCAAAGTCGCTTTGTGCATGGCGAAGAATGGGCAGATCGAGGAAGCCGACGCGGAGTTGCAGCGGCAGCATATCACGCACCCCAACAGCGTGGCGCTGGCGCTGGCACGGGCGCAGTTATACGAGGTGCAGGGGCGCTATGAAGATGCTGTGGCGATGCAGGAAACCGTGATCGAACTTGATCCAGAGCAGGCCGCCGGAGCCTACATGAAAATCGGCGCGTATTACAAGCAGTTGGGGCAGCAGGAACATGCGCGTGCGGCGTTTCAGCAGGCCGAACAAGCGGCGGGGGCGCTGCGTGAAAGCGGCAAGCAGTTGTTGCAGCTTGCGGTGGCGCAACAGCGCATGGGCAATTTGGACGAGGCGGAAGCCCTATTGCGCAAGTCGCTGGAACGCGATCCCGAAAGCCAACACCCGGCGTACACCAACCTGGGATCACTGTACGCGCAGCGCCGCCAGTTCGATCAGGCGCAGGCGATGTACGCCAAAGCCATCGAGATCGATCCGGCGCGTGTGGAACCTTATGGGGGCATGGCACGGGTGCTGCAAGAGCAGGGGCGTTGGATCGAGGCGATTGAAGTCTATCAGCAGGTTGCAGAACTCGCTGCCGGACACCGGAGCGCGGCCTGGGAGCAGATTGGGATACTCTACCGTAGGCAAATCCGCGATTACGACAAAGCTGAAGCGGCAATCAAACAGGCATTAACTGCCGAGCCGCATCGGGTCAATGCGTTGATCGAACTGGCGTTTGTGTATGAGGATGCGCAACGTTGGGACGATGCGATCAGCGTCCACCGGCAGGTGGCAGAGAGCCAACTGCATTTGCGCGCGGTTGCCAATGCGAAAGCGGCGCTGTGCGTGGGTAAAAGCGGCGAGATCGACGACGCGGAGACCGAACTGCAACAGCTACGCGCTACTTATCCTGAGGACGCACAGGTGGTACTCGCATTGGCGCAGTTATATGAACATGCCGAACGCTGGGATGATGCCATCGCTACGCAGCGGCAGTTGGGGGCTATGAGTCCCGATCACGCGATGGAAACGCAGTTGAAGATCGGGCAATTACATCAGCACAAGGGCGACGAAGAACAGGCACAGGTCGCATTCCAGCAGGCGGAAACATTGGCCGCGTCGTCTCAGGAAGAAGAAAGCGGCAATGTCAAACTGATGCAGCTTGCTGTGATGCAGCAACGCCTGGGTAATCTGGAAGAAGCTGAGAAACTGCTGCACGACATTCTTGATGGCGATCCAGAATTGCACCACGTGGCGCTTTCCAACCTGGGATCGGTGTATACAACGCAGGAACGCTACGATGACGCGGAGCAGATGTTTTTCCGGGCGATGGCGTTGGCCCCTGAACGCGCCGAACCGTACATCGGACTGGCGAATTGCTACCGGGCGCAGAAACGTTGGCAAGAGGTGATCGAGACGTACCAACGCATTGCCGAACAAGCGCCGGAACACCAGGGGATCGCCTGGGAAAAGATCGGCGATATCTACCGCGATGAGCTTAAAGATTACCCTGCCGCTGAAACCGCGTACAAGCACGCGCTGGAACTCGAACCGCAGCGCATATCGGCGCATATCGGGCTGGCGTATGCTTATGAAGCGGCTGAGCGTTGGGGCGAGGCTGCCGACGAGCATCTGTACGTTGGCGAGATCACAACGCAGTATCGTGTGGTGGCGCAGGCCAAAGCCGCGATGTGTTTTAATATGGCAGGCCAGACCGAAAAGGCGGAAGCCGATCTACTCACGCTGCGCCGCGAACACCCGGACAATGTGCCTGTCGCGTTGGCGTTGGCGCAAGTATACGATTACCATCGCCGCTGGGATGACTTGAAAGCGGTGATCGATGACCTGCACGGCATCGCGCCCGATCATCCGCAGGTGATGGTGCTGACGGCCAATTATCACGAGGGGCGTGGTGACTGGGAAGCCGCCATCGCCGCGCACAAGCGTGTGGTCGAGCATATCGAGGAACACAAAAGCGTCGCAGAGAGTAAGATCGCGGTGGCACTGGCACGGCTGGGGCGCACAGATGAAGCACGCACTATGCTGGAACAGCTTGAAGCGGATTACGGCGATGATACAAATATCTTGATCCAGATCGCGCGGTTGCACGAAATGCTGGACGATGACGCTGACACGGTGGCGCTGGAAGTGTACGCGACTCTGGAAACGCTGGTGCGTGAGGCATTGATCGAGGACGAAAGCGATATGCACTACCGCCGGTTGGCGTGGCTGCTGTATAAGACCGGACGCCTTGACGACGCGGTGGAGGCTGGTCAACAGGTTAATCTCGCACGCGAGGCGATTGATCCGAAACGCGCGCGTGTGATTCTAGCCGCGATTGCCTTGCTGCGCGGTGATCTGGAGCAGATGCAGGATCAGCTAGTAGACTGCCATCTGCGTGCTGATCTGGTGTGGGAAGGGCAGCACGATATCGCAGTGGTGGCGCGGCGTACCGCATCGTCGCAGGATCTCACGCCGTTCAATACGCTGCTCGAAGATACGTTGTAATCTCGTTACATGCGCCTTTGTGGGGCGTGTCGCCAAGCCGCGAGCGCAGTGCTATAATGCGACTCAGCCCAACGGGAAGGACAAAACACCATGACCAACGCTCACCCTATACCGCCGGTTGCTAACCCTGAGCATCTCGCCACCCTGTACGAGATCACGCGTGAACTAAATTCCAGTCTGGACCTCAATGTCGTACTGGAAAACATTATGGACCGTGTGATCGAAGTAACGGGGGCGGAGCGTGGTTTTTTGATGCTGCGTGACGAGAATACTAACGAAATGGAATTTCAGGTTGCACGCGGCATGGATCGCAGCGATCTGGTCAAGCCGGAGTTTCAGATCAGTACCTCAATTACAGGTAAAGTTCAGAAGACGGGCCTCCCGTTGCTTACCGACAATGCTGAGGACGACGAACGGTTCACGCGCGGTGATAGCATTCTGATCATGGGGCTGCGTTCTATTCTCTGTGTACCCATTGCCATCAGAGGTAGGTTGATCGGGTTGGTCTATGTCGATAACCGGCTGCACGTTGGGCTGTTTAATGAAGGCCACCGTGATCTTGTGGCGGCATTTGCCAGCCAGGCCGGGATCGCGATTGAAAATGCGCGTTTATACCAGGTGGCGGTTGAAAAAGGGCGCATGGAAAAAGAACTCCAGATGGCGAAGGAGATTCAAAAAGGGTGGCTGCCGCAGAATTTGCCGATCGTGCCGGGTTATGAACTGGCGGCGTATTGGCGGGCGGCGCGCGAGATCGCGGGTGACTTTTACGATTGTTTCTATCTTCCCACCGACGATCTAGGGATTGTGATGGCCGATGTATCAGACAAAGGTGCGCCCGCCGCGTTGTTTATGGCAATGTCGCGCAGCCTGATTCGCAGCGCTGCGATGACGCTAGACACTCCTGAAGCGGGGCTGCGACAGGCCAACATGAGTATTCTGAATGATACTGAGTCCGGCATGTTTGTCACGGTCTATTTTACGGTGCTGCATCCCAACGGCATGATCACCGGGATCAATGCGGGGCACAACTGTCCGTTGGTGGTGCGTCCTGGCGCGGGAACGCATGAATTTCTGCCGCGCGGCGGGCGACCCTTAGGCTGGTTCGAGGATTTGCCGATTGCCCCTATACCCTACCAGCTTGAACCGGGGGACGTGCTGGTGCTGTATACGGATGGCGTCACGGAGTGTGAGAACGTTTACCGCGAACAGTATGGTGAGGACCGCCTGGTGGATGTTACCTATGCCCACGCGCATCGCTCCGCCGATGAAATTCTGGACGCGATCTCGGCCTCTGTGCTGGAGTTCATGGGCGACGCTCCGCCGTTTGACGATACGACCCTGTTTGTGGTGCGTTATACCGGGTAACTCAACGCACTGAATCGTTCATCACATCATCAAGCACTAACGCTAATGCCCCAAGCGCACACGCATTTGATGTGATCTGTGTGGTGGTGATGGCGGCGCTGCTCTCCTGCGGCATGGTGATCTGCTGCGCCACCTGCGCCTGGATTTCCGGTAACGCGGTTTCCAACACTCGCCCCACCGGACCACCTAATACTACTAACTGCGGGTTGAACGTGTTGATCAGATTGGCGACTCCGGCGCTGATGACTTCGACAACGCGCGCCTGTACTGCCGGATGATCCAGCGCCGTATCTTCTAGCGCCGCACGCAGCAGCGCTTCCCAGCAGCCACGCTTGCCACACGCACACACCGGGCCAGCGGGATCATGTTGCATGTGCCCAACTTCCCCTGCATAACCATTGATGCCCTGATACAGTGCGCCGTTGATGAACAGCCCCGCGCCAATCGCCGTGCGCGTGATGCCCAGGTAAACAAAGTCGCTGTGATCTTGTGCCGCGCCGAAATGATGTTCTCCCAGGGCTGCGATGCTCGCCTCATTGCCCACATGCACGGGCAACCGGTAGCGTGTTATCCAACGCTCGCGGAACGGGATCGCACGCCAACCGAGATTGGCGGATGCCGTCAATACGCCCGTTTCCGCGTTGACCAACCCCGCAATCCCCAGCCCGATGCCCAATGGTTTGCCTGCGGCGTGCGTGTGTAGCGCCGTGTCGATCAGTGTTTCGATTTGTGGGAGTACCGTGTCGGGATCGGTGGTGGCGAGATCAAACGCCTGTTGCCAGCGGGGTTGCGCGGTGAAGTCGGCGAGCATCACCAGCGCCGAGTCGCCGGTGATCTCCACGCCCACCGCACAGCCGCCCGCCGGGTTGAGTTCGAGCTGGGTTCCCGGTCGCCCGCCGCGCGAGGGCGCAATACCCGTTTCGTGGATCATTTGTGCGTCGCGCAGTTCATCTACCAGGCTGGACACGGTGCTGCGTGTGAGTCCGGTGCGCTGTGCAAGTTCGGCGCGTGATAGGGGCGCAGCGTGGCGCAGATGGCGCAGGATTAGCGCCCGGTTGATGTTGCGCATCAGGTTATGGTTGGCGGATTGTTGGCGTGGGAACATGATTTTGTACTCATTTTGTTTGTATTGACTACAAACAAAGTATAGGCTATCATGAGAAGTGTGTCAAACGTGTGGCGTATATAACCTCCCTCCCCTCACCACTGCCGTTTACAGGTGTGCGCCAGCGTGCCATTGCCCCGTGCCCAGTAGAGGCTCAGCAGAGCAAGGACTGTATTTTATGTATCTCGAACAAGAAATCGCCGCTCAACCGACCGTACTCCAACGCTTACTCAGCGAAGAAACCACGACCGCTAACCAGATCGCCGCTGCAATCCGCGACTTTAATCCGGCGTTTGTGCATATCGCGGCGCGCGGCACGTCCGACAATGCCGCACGGTATGCGCAATATCTCTTTGGTGCGTATGCACGGCTGCCCGTTGCGCTGGCGACACCGTCGCTGCATACGCTCTATGCGACTCCGCCCAATCTCGGACGCGCGGCGGTACTCGGTATCTCGCAGTCCGGGCAGAGCGAAGATGTGTGTCAGGTGTTGACGGACGCGCGCGAGCAAGGCGCGTTAACGGTGGCAATCACCAACGATCCGGCGTCCCCGATGGCGCAGACTGCCGCGTACCATTTGCATTTGGGTGCAGGTGAAGAAAAAAGTGTCGCCGCGACCAAAACGTATACGGCGCAGTTGACGGCGATGGCGATGTTGGTGACGGCGCTGGTCGATGACGCGGAACAGCGCGCCATGCTCGCCGAATTGCCGCGTTATGCCTCGCAGACGCTCACTGACCACATCACTGGACCGTTGCGTGATCCCAAATGGGTCGAGCGTTACCGTTACATGGACCAATTCGCGGTGATCGGGCGCGGCTTCAACTACTGCACGGCGTTTGAGATCAATCTCAAGGTCAAGGAATTGTGCTACATCACCGGTGATGCTTACAGCGAAGCCGATTTCCGGCATGGACCGATTGCCGTTGTAGGACCAGGCTTCCCGGTGCTGGTGATTGCGCCAAAAGGCAAGGCGCAGGGTGTGATCCTGGACCTGATCGATAAGCTGCACGAGAAGCAGGCGGAGTTGATTGTGGTGTCCAACGATGACACGGCATTCACGCACGCGCAAAACACGCTGCGCCTGCCCGTTGATATTCCTGAATGGCTGTCGCCGGTTGTGGCCGTGTTGCATGGACAGGTGTTTGCGATGCGGCTCGCGATTGCCAAAGGCTACGCCGTCGATCAGCCGCGCGGCCTGACGAAAGTCACGGTGACGCGCTAGCTTGCCCCACATCATATGCCATTGACGGGTGTGCATTGCGCCCGTATACACGACTACGGAGACACAAATCATGAATGATGCTTTCAAACTAATGCAACCCTCGATTGCTCCCGCGCTCGATCCTGGTTTCCGTCCGCCTGTGCTGGCGAACCGTGCATTCCGCCAGGCCGTTACCGAGTCCGGGGGTGGTGAGCCACTGGTGATCGGCGTGGAACGCACCAACGGATCGCTATCGCGCTTCGAGACGACGATCTTCGCAGACGGTCATCCCAGCGCCGAAGCTAACCTGAGCTATGTTGAGCGCATTGTGAAATTCCTGTTGTGGCAGCGCGGCGGCTGGAAAGTCTACATCGGCGGTTCGCCGCGTGTGGGCGCATACATCGCACAGACTTACGCCGCAGACGGTGCGCGTGCATTTGACTATCGCTTTATGGGCGAGCAGGTCTATCAGCAGCCGTTCACGGTTGTGGCGTGCCGTGCTGGCGAAGTTCCGCCGGAACACGAGCCAGAAAAGGCGTTGGGCCGCCATCTGGAAGGTAATCGCATCGGCTTTGACCTCGGCGCGTCGGACCTGAAAATCTCGGCGGTGGTTAATGGTGAGGCGATCTTCAGCGATGAGATCGTGTGGGAACCGCGCGAAAACAGCGATCCGCAGTATCACTACACCAAGATTCTGAATGCCCTGAAGATCGCGGCCAGCAAACTGCCTCAGGTGGACGCGATTGGCGGTAGCTCGGCGGGCGTGTATGTGGACGGTCGCCCGATGGTGGCGTCGCTGTTCCGGGGTATTCCCGCCGACCGCTTCGAGGAGATTCGCACCATGTTCGCGCGCATCCGCGAGGACATGGGCGGTATGCCGTTGGTGGTGATCAACGACGGTGAAGTCACCGCGCTGGCCGGATCAATGTCGCTTGAAGACGACAGTATTCTCGGTGTGGCGATGGGGTCCAGCGAAGCAGCGGGTTATGTGACGCCATCGGGCAGCATCACGGACTGGCTCAACGAACTGGCGTTTGCGCCGGTAGACTACCAGCCCGACGCGCCGGTTGATGAGTGGTCCGGCGACCAGGGCGTGGGCGCGCTGTATTTCTCGCAGCAGTGCGTGTTCCGTTTGGCTCCTAAAGTCGATATCGACGTGCCCGAAAACGTGACCAAAGCCGAAAAGCTCAAGTCTGTGCAGATCAAACTCGAAGGTGGGCACGAGGGGGCGCGCCGCATTTGGGAAACCATCGGTACGTACCTGGGCTACACGCTGGCGCACTACGCTGAATTCTACGCGCTTAAGCATGTGTTGATCCTGGGGCGCGTGACCTCCGGGATCGGCGGCACGCTGATTCTTGATGGCGCGAATCGGGTGCTTGAAGCAGAGTTCCCCGCACTGGCCGCTAGCGTCAATATCCAGTTACCGGACGAAAAGAGCCGCCGTGTCGGGCAGTCCATCGCCGCCGCGAGCCTGCCGGTACTCGAATAAGTAGCTTTAAGCGATTAGCTTTTAGCCGTTAGCAAAAAGTAAAAGCCTGAATCCTGTAGTGTTTGTTTGAACGATGAAGCACACAGCGGGCGAAAGCTTTTGCTAACGGCTGATGATTTAGGAGCAGATGACATGCAATTTAAAAGCGATCATGCGCTGGTCTACGTGCCCGATGACAAACCTGTCGCTGAGGCGCTCGCGCGCACTACACACCTGGCGCTTGGCGCACATCAGGACGATCTCGAAATCATGGCGATGGATGGCATTTTGGAATGCTACCAGCGCGCAGACAAGTGGTATACGGGCGTGGTCGTGACCAACGGCGCAGGCTCGTCGCGCACGGCGCTTTATGCCGACTATACCGATGTACAGATGCAGCAGGTGCGCATCAAAGAGCAGAAGAAAGCCGCGTTTGTGGGCGATTACGCCGCGCAGATTTTGCTCGGCTATCCTAGCTCCGCTGTGAAAGACGGTGCGGATGCCGATCCAGTGGATGATATTGTCGCGATCTTGCAGGCGACAAAACCGGACGTGGTCTACACACACAATCTCGCCGACAAGCACAACACGCACATCGGTGTAACGCTCAAGGTGATCGCAGCGCTGCGCCGTCTGCCCGCAGCGGACCGTCCGCAACATGTCTATGGTTGCGAAGTGTGGCGCGATCTGGACTGGATGATTGACGAGGACAAAGTTGGGTTCGATCTCTCGGCGCGGGAGAATCTGCAAATGGCGTTGATCGGCATCTTCGATTCGCAGATCAGCGGTGGCAAACGCTATGACCTCGCCACGCTGGGCCGTCGCCGCGCGCACGCGACATATCACGAGTCACACGATAGCGACGAGACGACGGGCTTGAACTTCGCGATGGACCTCACGCCGCTGATGCACAATCCGGCGCTGGATGTGATCGCGTATGTGCAGTCCTATATCACGCGCTTTGCTGAAGACGTGCGCCAACGCATCACTAGCGCGATGGGTTAAGCTACACGCGGAAACTATAGTACGATCACACGCCGGGGTGGACGCAATACATGGTTCGCCCCGGTGTTGTGGATCGCCGCACCCGGCAATACGTCTTTGAGTATAATCGGGCATGCGATGGTTGTGGTCATGCGTGGAGCGACGGGCTACAATCAGCGGTGTTGGCTCAATGACTATGCCGACTGCTGATTGAATGGGAATTGACGTGATCGCATGAGTGAAATGCTGCGTATACAAACACTCGGCATGTTCCGCGTGTGGCGAGATGACACCCTGCTGCCCAACGTGGTATGGAAGCGTGAAAAAGCGCAGCGCTTGTTGCAGTTCTTGATCACCGTGCGTCTCAACGATAGCCACCAGGTATTGCCCAAAGAGCGCATTGTCGCGGAACTGTGGCCCACGCTTGACGAGAAACGCGCGGATCGCGATTTCAAAGTGGCGCTCAACGCGCTCAATGACGCGTTGGAACCGCGTCGCGAGGCGCGTTCCCTATCGCGCTTCATCGTCCGACACGGACTCGCGTATGGTCTGAACCCCGAAACGCCGATTGAGATTGACGCGGAAATTTTTCGCACGGGCCTAAAACGCGCCGCACGTCAAGAACGAGGCGATCTCGACGCAACGATTGATGCGTACCGTGATGCCATCGACCAATATGCAGGCGATTATCTGCCCGACGCGATCTATGAGGACTGGGCCAGTCTGGAACGTGAACGGCTGCAAACGCTGTATCTTTCGGGTGCGATGCGTCTGGCGAAATTGCTGGTACAGCAAGAAGCGTATCAAGAAGCGATCCACCTGTGCCAATCGGTGCTGATGATCGACCATTATTGGGAAGAAGCTTACCGCCTAATGATGCTCAGCCATATGTTGCGCGGCAATCGCCCGTTGGCGCTGCGCGTCTACGAGAAATGTCGTGCGGTGCTGGTCGAAGGGCTGGAACTCGAACCGATGGCCGAAACTATCGCCTTGTATCAAGCTATCGCACGCGGCGATCCGCTGCCGCCGCTCTAGGCAAACAGCAATTAGCGGTTAGCAAAAAGTCTGTGTTTCACGGCACGAGCCAACACAAAAACGCGCATGAGTCTTTTGCTAATCGCTAAAAGCTAACCGCCAACAGCTTAACAGCATGGCGGCTGCAACCCGGCTGCAACCTCTCTCCCGTACCCTGTACTCACGAGCAACCAGCACGGAGAACGCGCACGATGAATCAGGAAGTGGTGTCATTCATACTACGTTTTGTCCGCGAAGGTAGCGAAGACCAGCCAGCGCGCTGGCGCGGCGTGATCAAGCACGTCCAGAGTGATCACAGTGCCGATTTCGCGCGTTTTCAGGATGCGCTGCAATTCATGCAGGAACACGTCGATGAGGCGATCCAGCAGGCATTTTCGTCAGGCGACAAACCGCTGACACCGGAGAGTATGCTCGCCGAAACCACGCGCTTGTGGGGCGAGATGGCTCCCCGCTACACTGATATCATGCTGGAATCGATGGAATTCATGCTCGAACAGGGACGGCGTATTGGGACTGTGTTCGCAGAGAACATGACACAGTGGCAACAACACACGCAGCCTGATCAGCAAGAACACATGCGCGATGTCATTGAGCGGCTGACGGCACAGGTCGAAACGCTCAACGCCAAAATTGCAGAACTGGAAGCACGGCTGCGCGACGAGTAAAGTCCGTCATGTACGGCGCATAGTCAGCGCTTGGTCTACACCACAACATCAGGGAGCCTGCTCGCGCAGCGCTCCCTTTTTCGTTGGAGGATGAGCGAGGTTACGGTTTGGGAATTGCCAGATCGTCCGACCCCACCGGTGACAGCTTCAGATCGGGATTCGTCGCCTGGATCAACTCGTGAATTATCTGCGCGTACTTCACCTTCTCACGCGCGAACTGCGCCAGCATCTCCGGACTGACCCAGGGCTTATACATCGCCCCCGGCCCCGCGACCAATGCCGGACCTGGCTCGATTTTGAAGTAGCACGGTGAGCATACACGTGCCATC
>CBEVZO010000041.1:0-11878 GCA_965554365.1 uncultured Anaerolineae bacterium | reverse complement strand
CGTGATCAGCGCCGCCGCGAGCAGACTGATTCCCACTGCCAAAATCACCACACCATACACCAACATGCGCGCTCCTTGTTGTGTTCTTGATCACAAAGGGCGAACCCGTTGTCGCATGGTTTCGCCCCTGCACTATAGCTCATCAAATTGGCGTGTGAACAGGCTAGAACCCACTCAGCGCACTGAGGTCCGCACGCCCCTGCGCCAACGCCGCAATCGCCTGCAACTGCCCCAGACGGTTCGCACGCAGCACCGGATCGTCGGCGTTGACCATCACATCTTCAAAGTACGCCTGGATCACGGGGACCAGCGGCGCAAACGCCGTCAGGAACACATCCACATTGTCGCCCGGTTCAAGCTGCGCGGCGGCATCCTGATACGCGGCAAAGAGGTCGCGTTCGGCGTCCATCTCGAAATGCGCCGGATCGACGGCATACACCTCATCCTCGCCGCGTGTAATCCGCACGCAGCGCGCATAGTTGTCGAGAATCACGTCCCAATCATCTACGGCGACCCAGGCCGCCAGTTCGTCGATCCCTTGCAGCGCGCGGGCCGGATTTGCGCCCTGTTCTGTCAGCACCGCGACAATCACATCATGCGCCCAACCTTGCTCGTGTAGCAGCACGTCCAGCCGCCCGATGATGAAGTCCAGCACATCCTGCTGCACCTCCGCGCTCACCGGGATCGGCTGCGCCTCTGCAACGCGCGCAATCGCCTCACGCAAATCAAGGTCGATGCCGCGCGCCATGACGATCTGCACAATCCCCAACGCCGCACGCCGCAGCGCAAACGGATCAGCACTGCCCGTCGGTGCGAGTTCAGCGGCGAACAACCCCACGAGGCTGTCCAGACGATCCACCAGCGCGACCAACATCCCCGGCACAGTCTGCGGCGTCTTGCCACCCGCCGAACGCGGCTGCCAATGTTCTTCAATCGCCACTGCCACCGCTTCCGATTCGCCCTGTCGCAGCGCGTAATAACGGCCCATCACGCCTTGCAGCGAGGTCATCTCGACCACCATCTGCGTGGCGAGATCCGCTTTGCACAGCGCCGCCGCGCGTTCCGCCGTCACCCGATCGTCGCCCACGATGTTCAATAATTCCGCGACCGCCGCGATCAGCCCGGCGACACGGTTATTTTTATCCAGCATGGAGCCAAGATGCTCCTGGAACGTGAGCGTGCTAAGGCGCGGCAGATAGTCTTCCAACGACTGCTTGATGTCCGTGTTGTAGAAGTAATCCGCGTCGGCAAACCGGGCACGGATCACCTGCTCGTTGCCCTCAATCACCAGATCGATGTGCATCAGGTCGCCGTTACGCACCGCGAGGAAGTACGGCAGCAACTGCCCTTGTGCATCTTCGACCGGGAAATAACGCTGGTGCTTACGCATCACCGCGACCAACACTTCACGCGGCAGCGCGAGATACTGCTCCTCAAACGCCCCGCGCAGCGAAGTCGGACGCTCGACCAGATTGGTCACTTCGTCCAACAAACCGGGATCGTCGGGAATCTCGCCCCCGACCTCTTTCGCAAGCGCCGTCACCTGCTGCCAGATCGTATCACGGCGCGCGTCCCGGTCCAGGATGATGCCCTGGCGTTCCATCTCATACGCGTAGGTGTCCACCGTGCCCAGCACGAGGTCCGGCGAGCCATAAGGTCGGATGCCACGCGTCGTACTGCCGCTGGTGATGCCCGCATAGCCAAACGGGATTACCTGCCCGCCGAACAGCGCCACAATCCAACGTACCGGACGCGAGAAGCTCACGCCGCTGTCGTTCCAGCGCATCGGCTTCACACACTTGATCGACGCGATCAACTCCGGCAACGCCTCAGCCAGCACATCGGTGGTAGGACGCCCTTTTTCACGCACTAACGCGCCGACATATTCGCCGCCGTCAATCTCGCGCACTTCCAGCGCCGACAGACTCACGCCCTTGCCACGCGCGAAGCCCTCCGCCGCTTTAGTCAGATTACCGTCCGCATCAAATGCACGGTTGGCGGGTGGCCCCTTGACCCAGCTTTCCTGGTCAGGCTGCCGTACCGCGACCTTCTCCGCATACACTACCAACCGGCGCGGCGTGCCCATAATGCTAATGCCCGCATGATCCAGGCGCAGGTCGTCGAACAACGCCGGTACGCGCGCATTCAACTGCGCCAGCGCGTCATCCAGATCAGTCGCAGGCAGTTCTTCCGCCCCAATTTCCAACAGCACATCAGCCGGTTCCGTTGGGGTGAGGTCTGCGCCTTCTGGAAGGATCACCCGTGTGGGATGCTCCTGGCGGAAACGTCCATCCAACGGATATTCCATCTGCAACCGCTGCTCGGCATACGCCTGTGCGATGCTGCGCGTCATATCACGCATCCGCCGGAAATACCCCGCGCGCTCCGTGACGCCAATCGCGCCGCGCGTGTCAAGCACATTGAACAGGTGGCTGCACTTCAACACGTAGTCATATGCCGGCACGACCGCCCCGGCCTCTAGCGCCCGCCGGTACTCGTTCTCATAGGTGTCATACACGGCTTTGAGTGCGTCCACATCGGCCAGTTCAAAGTAATAACGGCAGTGTTCGATCTCGCTTGCCAGCCGCAGATTGCCATAGGTTACGGTGTCGTTCCAGTCGATGTCCCACACCGCGTTTTTGCCTTGCAGCGCCAACACGATACGCTCCAACCCATACGTGATCTCCACGCTCACCGGGTCAAGCGTCATCCCGCCCGCCTGCTGGAAATACGTGAACTGCGTGATCTCCTGCCCATCGAGCCAGACTTCCCAACCCAGGCCCCACGCGCCCAGCGCTGGCGATTCCCAGTTGTCTTCCACGAAACGGATATCGTGTTCGCGCGGGTTGATGCCCAACGCTTCCAGGCTGGCGAGGTAAAGTTCCTGTGGATTGCCGGGATCGGGCTTGAGAATCACCTGATACTGGTAATGCATCTGCATACGGTTGGGATTCTCACCGTAGCGCCCGTCATCGGGACGGATGCTCGGCTCGACATAGCCCACGCGCCAGGGTTCCGGCCCCAGCACTGCCAACAGCGTCGCGGGATTACCCGTACCAGCCCCGACCTGCACGTTGTACGGCTGCCACATCACACAGCCCTGCTCCATCCAGAAGCGGTGCAGCGTCATAATCACGTCTTGGAACGAAAGTGGATTGGTCATGGAACCGACCTCGACTATTCTATCTGTATCTAGCGACCAAAGGAGTTAAACTGTCACAGCGGTGGATTATAACACACCCCACGAGAAATATCGCACGTCTTCAGATTGCAAACCAGCCACCAGTGTGCGGCGCTAATAATCCCACGCACTGACGAAAACCCGCCCATCGCCGCGTACTACCGCATGACAATGGTTATTTGTGGAGGTGAAGCAACTGTGACGTATCCCCGACGTTTTGTATGGCTTTGGGCGGCCCTTATCGGCATCATGATCGCGCTACTGGCGCTGGCAGCCTGGGGCGATCCTGTTGCCGCGCAAGCAGGCCCCGACGCAGACGAAGACGCACTGCTGGCGTTAGTGGACGCCATGACCGACGCGATCCTCAGCCAGGATCGCGACACCTATGTGAATTACGTTAACCTGTCTGATCCGATCTTCCTCAGCGAACATACCTACTGGATCGACGATTGGATGGACGGCAAACCAATGGATCGTTTTTCGATGACATTGACGGATATCAGTGTCACGGAAGACACCGCCACCGCCCTGATGACAATCGTCTGGGCGCGTCAGCCAGATGTCAGCTACCGTGAGGCGGAGTTCCCGGCGCTGTTCGTGCGTGCGGATGACGACGCGTGGCAGTATGCGGGCGGCGCATGGCACACGCTCGAAACGGAACATTTCCTGGTCCACGTTTTCCCCGGCATGGAACTCGTTGCCGAGGAATTGATCCTCATGCTGCCAGAAGTCTACGATCATGCCACGACCAGTCTGAACCATGTGCCCGAAGCGCAGATGCACATCAAGCTCTACGATCACGCCGACGACCTGGGAGCCATGATCGCGCTCAGCCTGCCCCAGATTCGCGGCTGGAACGAACCAGGCGAATCGCTGAAGCTGCTCGTGCTGCCTGGCGAGGCTCCGTCAGCGGCGGTGCTGGCCCACGAACTGACGCACTTCCTCACGTTCGACATGGCCGACACCACCTCCGGTAACTATCCCTGGTGGATCAGCGAGGGCATCTGCGAATATGTCGCGTCGCAATATTGGACCCAGGAACGCCTGACCGACCGCATGGAGACCGTGCAGTTCCTCGCCGAGACAGGGCAGCTTGCCCCCTGGGACCGCATCACCGACTTTGAAAGCACGCCCGTCGAGCTATGGCGCTTCGTGTATCCGCAAGGCTACGTGTTCGTGCGTTATGTGACCGAAGTCTATGGTGAAGACGCGCGCAATGAGTGGTTGTGGGAAATGGCGGGCGACAACATGATCGAGGCCGCGACCGAATCTGTATTCGGCATTACCTTTGAGGAACTAGAACAGGGTTTCCTCGGCTGGCTCGCGGATCAGGGCTAACGTATTCCCTCGTAGGAGCGCTGTTCTACTGCGCCCATTTTGACCGAATTCTGCCCTGGGCGCGGCAGAGCAGCGCCCCTACTTAAAACGCCTCTGCTCCCCCTCTCCGCCGCGTGGAAAGAGGGTCGGGGGGTGAGGTAAACCACAAAAAACGCACCGCAGCGCCCCATCTTCCGGTATGCTGCGGTGTTGTGTTGCAAAGAGTTACGCGTTACGCCGCGCGATCCTGTACCTACGCATCCAGCAAACGCTCGATAGAAGCGAACAAATCCTCGATCTGAAACGGCTTACGCAAAAACGCCGTGTGGGGCAAGCCCTGAATGCGCGCTTGCATTCCCTCCGCCGAGGTCGCGCTGACAAACAAAAACGGGATTTCGACACACGCCGGATCATCACGCACCGCGTGCAGTAAGTCGATCCCATCCATGCCCGGCATAATGACATCGGTCACAATGATCGAGGGGCGCGCCTCAGCGTTGGCCTGGACCAATTCCAGCGCCTCGCCACCAGACCCGGCGGTTTGCACCTGGTATCCTCCATCTTCCAGAATCAGACGCATACCTTCGAGCAGATAGTTTTCATCCTCTACCAGAATCACAGTTCTCACGGCTGATCTTCCTTTTCCTGGCCGCCCCGCGCGCAGAGACTACCTGCCCCCGCCTCCGTACCTGAGTACTATCAGATTCATTATACACCGGGATAGCACATGGCGCAGACCACTCAGCAAATCGCGGCCCCGTTACTCCACAGCGCCGTCGTCCAGCACCGCGCCATTACTGGCGATCACATTACTATACCACCGTGCGGAGTCCTTGAGCGTGCCAAAATCGACATGGATCATGCCAAAACGCTGCAAATAGCCCAGCGCCCACTAAAAAACAATGCGCGCAGACGGGGGGGGCCATCTGCGCGCACACGAAAAGCAAGCAACCATCAGGTCAAATATACAAGTTATTGCACCGGCTCATGCGCCTTGCGCTCATACACGCGCTCATACGACTGACAGGCGGGGCAAAAACCGCCCTCGATGTGCTTCACGAACCAATACGCTACACCCTTTTGTTTGTCACGGGCACGGCGGCATACCGGGCAGTTCTTGCATGCGTTCGCCAGGTCGCGATCCTTCTCAGTAATCGCTGTTTGCTGATCCATATGCGTCCTCCTCAATCAACGCTATCACTACACAATACGCAGATAGCGCATTCGGAGTTGCATCTCTAGCTCGCCTCTAGCTCGCCCGGTTTGCGGCGGCGCATCAACTGGATCGCATCGCCTAGCGTCAGATCGAGTTCGTACTCGACAATCAACGAGCGCCACATTGCCGGGTGCGGAGTCGCTTCATAATGCTGCTCGCGCAACAACTTGAACGCCGGACGAATCTCCCACCCACGTTCCAGCATCGACGCCAGCACAAACGTCGCGGACCGGCTGATCCCCGCGCCGCACATCACCAACACACGCGCGCCTTCCTCCACGCGCCCGGTCACGAAATCAACACCGCGCTTGAGTGTCCCCGGCGGAATCATTTCGCCGTCGGCCAAAGCGTTCGTGTAGACGTTGAAATCAGCGGGGAAGTGCGGTTGATCGCTGAACAGCTTCAGCACGTTGGTAATCTTGGCTTCGCGCAGATGATCAAGATACAATGTCGCGCGCCAGCCGGAGATATAAATCCCGTCCACCACATGATCTACCGGAAGTACGTTCGGCAGTTCGTCCATGATTATTCCTTTGTCACACAATACCGTGTGCGTTATTGTAACCCGCGCGTGACCGACCATTCTTTGTTGAACACCCACGCCGCAAGGCTGATGCTCACCACCGCGTATAGCATCCCACTCCCCACGTTCATCAGCAACCCCGGCGTGGAGAGCGTGCTGCTGAACAGATCACGGATCGCTACAATCGTGCCGAAAAACGGCAGCGCGTAGATGGGCAGCCCCACCTGTGCGGGCACGCTAAAGATCGTCAATAGGATGCTCGCGGGCAGCCCCAACTGCATCAGCACCATAAATAGGTTCGCCTCGCGGTAGTTCGCCGCACGCGCGCACCACGCCATCACCAGCCCGTTAAGCTGCACAATGAACGGGATGATCACCACCACCAGCACGCCCACCAATACGACCATGTTGCCGCCGCTGTTGAGGACAACGTCCAGCGTCGCGGTGGGCGAAAGCTGCTCGGCGTTCATCAACTCTGGTCCGGCGGCGCTCAGGGCGTTCAACACCACGCCCTCCGCCAACCATAAACTCATCACCGCCACCGACGCAATGAACACCACCGTCAGCTTACCCAGCACAATCCCGACCCGGCTGGCAGGTGTCACGAGCAGATTCTCAATCGTCTGCCGTTCCTTCTCCCCGACGGTGGTATCAAGAATCAACCCCATGCCGCCCCCGATCAGCCAGGACGTGACCGCCAACGGCAAAAAAATCGTCGCCAAAAAGCCGGGACCGTCGTCCTCTTCGTCGCCCGTCACGCGCGACACCGCCGTCCCTGTGTCACGCGCCTTATCCTCACGGACCTCAAGCGGACTCAACCACGCGCGATCAAACCCTTCGGCCTCCAACCGCGCATCCACAAGCTGCTGCTCATATGCCCCGATCACCGCCCGCACCGCGCCCTGCCCAAACATCGTGATCAGCGCATTATCCTTCGTCAACAATCGCAGCGTGGCAGGTTCGCCGCTGGCAAGCTGCTCTTGAAAATCATCGGAAATCTGAATCAGGATCAGCGCGTCGCCAAACGGATCGGCGGCGGGGTTGGGCGGCGGGTCCACGAGATATGTCACGTCGTCAGCCTCGAACTCCGCGACCAACTCCGGCGCGAGATCGCCGTTCTCGACCCATACCGGGAAGCCCTCACTGGCAATGCGCAACGCCTGCGAGCCGATGAACAGCCCCGCACAGATCGCCAGCCCCGGCAAGATGATCGGCGGCGCAAACAACCAGAACAACGAGCGCCGGTCCCGCAGCAATTCGCGCAATTCTTTACGGAGTACAATCCAATACACGCGACGTAGTCTCATGCGCGTCCCTCACTGGCTTCGCGTTCCGCTTCTTCAAGCAGCGCTTCCGTCCCAACGATCTCCACAAACGCCGTTTCCAGGCTATCGGCGTGATACTTCGCGATGAGTTCGGCGGGGGTACCTTGCTCCAAGATTTCGCCACGATGCACAATCGCCACCCGGTCACACAACCGCTCAACCTCATCCATGTGATGCGTGCTGAGCAGCACACAGCGCCCCTCGGCTTTGAAGCGCCTGATGATCGCGCGCACCGCGCGCGTACTCACCACGTCGAGGCCCTGTGTCGGCTCATCAAGGATAATGTTAGGCGGATCATGTACCAGCGCCATGCCCATCACCACCTTGCGGACCATGCCACGCGAAAAACCTTGCCCGCGCCGGTCCGCAAAATCCCGCATATCCAACACATCGATTAAGCCGTCAATGCGCTGTTCCAATCCGGAGCCGTTCAGCCCGTGCAGATTTGCGACATAGCGCAGATGCTCGCGCGTGGTCAGGTGCGAGTACAGCCCCGCGCTCTCGACCAGAATGCCCAGGTGTGAGCGTACCGCGTCTTTCTGCGTGCGAATATCGTAGCCGCTGACGGTTGCCGTGCCGGAGGTCGGCGAAATGATTGTCGCCAACATGCGCAGCGTGGTCGTTTTGCCCGCGCCGTTCGGCCCCAACAGCCCGAAGACCTCGCCTGTATTGGCACGGAAGGTCACATCTTTCACCGCGTCAAAATCTTTGAAGCGTTTCGCCAATTGTTGTATATCAATCATTCGAGGTTATGTCCCCATACATCCGGCGTCCCCACACAATAGCCATATACGTTGTATTTTATCGCAGAGTTGGTGCGTTTGTCCCACCCAAGCCTAAAAATGTGCGCTTGTCATGGATGTGCTTGTGCACAACCCTGTGCATAACGCAAAACGGACACTCGTATGAGTGCCCGTTGGCGTTTTGAGGCGACGGTGGGAATCGAACCCACGATAAGGGTTTTGCAGACCCTTGCCTTACCACTTGGCGACGTCGCCCTGATCGTATGAAAAGTATACACAAAGGGGACATGCTTGGCAAGGGTGGGTCGGCTCAACACTACAAAAAAACCAGGGCTTTGTGTGCCCTGATCTTTGAAGGTTATTCAGTTGTAGGTAGCACGCACAACGCTAGCTCAGATAATCACGCAGGTTGTGCGCCAGCCGAGGATGCCGCAGACGGCGCAGCGCCTCTTTTTCGAGCTGGCGAATGCGCTCGCGGCTGAGACCGAACTTGTTCGCGATCTCCTCCAGCGTGTGCGGTTCGCCGCCCCCCAATCCAAAACGCAGCCGTAAAATGTGGCTTTGACGCGGCGTCAACTCGCTAAGCACTTCCTCGATAGTCTCTTGCAGCAAGTGCTGCGTTGCTGCCTCGACCGGGCTGGGCGAATCCTGATCCTCGATGAAGTCGCCAAATTCGCTGTCCCCATCATCGCCCACCGGACGCTCCAACGCAATCGCGTGCTGGCTGGCATCCATCATGCCGCGCACGGATTCGGCGGGGAGTTCCATCTCCAGAGCGATTTCTTCGGGGGTGGGCCGGTGGCCGAGCGTTTGTTCCAACACTTGCGCCGTGCGATACATCTGGCGAATACGTTCGGTCATATGCAGCGGAATACGGATCGTGCGCGTCTTCTGCGCCAACGCCCGCGTGATCGCCTGCCGAATCCACCACGTCGCATACGTGCTGAAACGG
Source organism: uncultured Anaerolineae bacterium (assembly GCA_965554365.1). Taxonomy (GTDB): domain Bacteria; phylum Chloroflexota; class Anaerolineae; order Aggregatilineales; family Aggregatilineaceae; genus CAYRNY01. The sequence goes on along the minus strand of CBEVZO010000041.1, from coordinate 2,621 downwards.
TTGCCGCGATTATAGTCGTACTTGTCCACCGCGCGCATCAACCCCACGTTGCCTTCCTGGATCAAATCCGGGAACGGCAAGCCCTGCCCCATATAGCGCTTGGCGATGCTAACCACCAACCGCGTATTGGCCCGGCCCAAGTGTTCACGTGCCGCCTGTCCATCGAAGATATCGCACTTGAGAACCTCGGATTCGGGTTGGGAGAAGAATAGATCGGGGTTTTCCAGTTGCTCGGTGGCGTTACGGCCCGTTTCGATGCGTTTGGCGAGTTCGATTTCTTCCTGCGCCGTGAGCAGCGGTTCCTGCGCCATCTGGCGAAAGTACAGACCGACAGGGTCATCTGCCGACACCGCGTTGATGTCACCGACACCGGGATCGTGCGATGTTTCTGCAGCACGGAACTCCGAGTCAGTTTCATTCCCTTCGGAGTCCTGATCAGCTTCGTGTTGCCGCAATTCGATCCCCAATTCATCAAGCTCATCGAGTACAGACTCGATGGCATTGACATCATCGCTATCTTCGTCTAACAACTCCAATACATCTTCGAACGTTACATAGCCACGTTGATCTGCACGATTCATCAGTTCCTGAATCACGTGAATCCCGTTGCCTCCTGATGTGTTGCTGACCGGATCTACATTGTCTTTCGAGCGGTTATCTAACATCTTAGCAGTACCGCATCAGCCAAAAGAGTCTTAGGAGTACATTCAAAGATTATATCATGATTCAGATCGTGAAGGAAGCCCGTAGCAAAAAATATGATTGTACCGCTTTGCCACACTTCACGCGAAAAATCGATACGTCCGCGTCGAAATTTCGATGCCTTAATGTGCCTCGCTTACGCCCCCGTGTCATCGTCCGGCGGCGCGGGCGGTGCGCCGGTCGGCGTGGATCCATCCAGTGCAGCAACCCCCGGCAGCGAGTCGAGCTGTGTATGCGTCTCTGATCTTGGCGCGGAGCCGGTCGCAGCGGGCTGCGGGGTGTGATCCGACGGCGGCTGGTAGACATGATATCCGGCGGGTGTCCCAAACGAGGGCATACTCGACGGTGTGCCACTTATCGGCATCCCTGCTGGCACAGGCTTACGATCCGGTTCCAGCAGCAGCACCGACAGCACCGCAAATACAAACCCGATCCCGATCAGCAGCGCCGCCTGAATCAGCACCGGCCATGTAAACTGTCCGATCAGCATCTCGAACACGCGGTGACTGACGACTTCTGCAATCAACGAACCGCCCGCCACGAATCCGTCTTCGAGTTCGGTTTCAACCGTGAGATGTGGCGCGATGAACGGCAGGAAAAACAGCGGCGCAAGCGTAATCATGCTGCCCAGAATCAGCGACCACCCCACCCAGCGGAAAAACGACTTGGCTGACCGGATCGCCACGATCACAATCATCGACAGCACCGCCAGCGGGATCATGAGCGTCAACAGCAGCAGTTGTTTCCACAACCGCACCGCCGACCGAAACTGGTTCAGGTCTTTGTCCGAAAAGGGGTCGGGATCGTTGGAAAACGGATCGTCAGGATGCAGCGCGGCTTCCACTTCAGCTTCGGCGCGCATTTCCGCAATCACGTCGATTTCGTCCGGCAGTTCGGCGGCGGCGGCGACGCGTGCAAGGTGCATCAGTTCATCCAGCGACGCGCTGAGACTCGCATTCGCCGGGCGGCAATAGGGAAACTCAACATCCGCCGCGCCCTGCATAAACGCATCCAAATCGCGTTCTTCCTCAAGCGTACAGGACGGCATGGCCGCGATCATCTGCGCGACCGCTTGTTCCCCGGCGCGCCCGTTGAGTTGGCGCCGGACAACATCGGTGTGGAACACCAATTCCAGGTCGCGATCTTCGTCCAGCCAATCGAGCGTGGCATCCAGATTCTGATTGACTTCGCGCTCCACCCACTCACGCGGAACCAATGCCGGAGCGATGCGTTCCCACTCGCGCGCAGGCGTATGGTCGATCAAGTCCCGAAACGCGACTTCGCCCTGTGCGGGCTGCGACGCGTCTAGATCAGTGAGCAGCGCAGGCAGCACACGAGGCACGAGATCGTCATAGAAATCCTCGTCGGTGAACATCTCTTTATAGGTGTTGCCGCTGAGCAAAATACGCTGGCCGTTATACGTCCACAACGACAGGGGCAATAACAACACAAACAACGCCGCCAACCCAAACCCAATCACTCGCCGTAAGAATCGCATAGTCTGCCTTCAATCAATCGTCGTTCGCTGCCGCACGCCAAACCAGAATGTCCTCGGCATGTTCTTCCTCATGCCAGATCGCGTTTTCCTGAATCAGATAACTCAGCGGTTCGCCCTCCATCCAGGGCAACTGCCGGTTGTCGTCCAACACTTGTTCGCTAAGGTCTTCTATCACGCGGATCAACTGCCGGTGTACGCCCTCAAAATCTTGCAGCACGTCATCGAGATTGCGCCGCGCGTGGTTATGGTACTGCTCAGCGTTCCACGCGTCGATATCCTCTATCTCTACCATACGTGGCGCACGCTGTTTGTGTTGCTCAATTCGCGCCAACACCGTCACCAACTCCGCTTCCCACGCCACGAGGTGCGCCAGCGTATCCTTCACCGACCACAACCCCACCGCCCCCGGTTGGAGCATCTG